>NZ_JBHTJS010000039.1:0-231 GCF_042676125.1 Oceanisphaera ostreae | reverse complement strand
TGACTGCGCAATAAAATCGTATCCTCCAGCATCCGATGTTTAATTTCCCCATAACTATTTTCGATCTCCCATCGCTCAAAATAGACATCCAGTAACGCTTGACCTGAGTGCTGCTGTCCATCGACTAACGAGCACAGTACGCCCTTGATATGGTTGCTGCTAACTGGCTCAGGGTAAAGTACCAGCCGCGCTTGCCAGTGCTCCGGCAAGGAGGGATCTAATTTTCTTGCC
>NZ_JBHTJS010000038.1:0-15070 GCF_042676125.1 Oceanisphaera ostreae | reverse complement strand
TTTGGTTCGGTATTGCATACACTTCCTCACTCTGAAGAAGTGTCTACTTATTCGGGGCCATTCCAAGGTGGCTATTAGCGGTTGTCCTCTTCACTCTTTACGCTTCACCCTTAACCGATTTTTATTCAGATTTGATCTCTATTTTTCCGTGGGTTCCGCGGGTTCCGTTACAAAGAAGTCGCTCGCCCTATTTACCCTTCATAGGCTACCGGCGCTAGCGCTAAACCAATGGCGAGTGCGGTTGGCAAACCACACTAGCGACAGCATCACCGGTACTTCTACCAGCACGCCCACTACCGTGGCTAGGGCTGCGCCTGAGTGTAGGCCAAATAAGCCGATGGCCACCGCCACCGCTAACTCAAAAAAGTTAGAGGTGCCAATCATGCAAGCGGGAGCGGCTATGTTATGGCGGAGCTTTAATTTAAGCGCCAGCCAATAACCCAGCGCGAAAATACCGTAGGTTTGCAGCATTAAAGGAATGGCGATTAAGCCGATTACTAACGGCTTCGCCACTATAGTCGGCGCTTGCAGACCAAATAACAGCACTACCGTGGCCAGCAAACCCAAGATCGACCAAGGTTTACAGCGCGCCACCAATACCGATACCGGTTGTGGTGACGGCTTTTTACTCTGCAGACGTAGCCACAGCAAGCGGATAAGAATACCGGCGACCAGTGGCAGTACCACATACAAACCCACGGACAATAACAAGGTCTGCCAAGGCACCACAATGGCGTTAATGCCCAGCAATAAGGCGGCTAACGGCGCAAAAGCAAACACCATGATCAGGTTATTAACCGACACTTGCACCAAGGTGTAGTTAGGATCACCCCGCGTTAGCTGGCTCCAAACAAACACCATAGCCGTACAGGGTGCCACGCCCAATAAGATCATACCGGCTATGTATTCCCCCGCCGTGCTCGGGTCCACCCAAGGAGCGAACAACACGCGAAAAAATAACCAACCTAAAAAAGCCATGGTAAAGGGCTTCACCAGCCAGTTAATCACCAGCGTTAATAGCAAACCCTTCGGCTTTTTGCCGACATCTTTCACGGCGGCAAAGTCGATTTGGATCATCATGGGCGTGATCATCACCCAAATTAGTACCGCCACCACTAAGTTCACGTGCGCAAATTCTAAATGTGCCAAGCTAGCAAATACACTGGGCACCGCTTGGCCTAACAGCACGCCCGCCACTATGCTTAAGCCAACCCACACCGATAAATAACGTTCAAATACGCCCATCTGATTTATTCCTGATCTACATGATTATAAGGCAGTTTGATTGACTCTGTTTATCAACTGTTCGGCGGTTTCTACACGCTCTGAATAACGATCCGTTAAATAAGCGTTGTTCTCACGGGTGAGCAAGGTGAACTTCATCAGCTCTTCCAGCACATCCACAATGCGGTTGTAATAAGGTGAGGGCTTCATGCGATTATTATCGTCAAACTCTAAAAACGCCTTGGCCACCGACGACTGATTAGGAATGGTGATCATACGCATCCAACGGCCTAAGATGCGCAGCTGGTTCACCGCATTAAACGACTGAGAACCGCCACACACCTGCATTACCGCCAAGGTTTTACCTTGCGTAGGCCGTACTGCGCCAAGTGAGAGCGGGATCCAGTCAATTTGTGCCTTCATTACCCCAGTCATGGAGCCATGGCGCTCGGGCGAGCACCACACTTGGCCTTCCGACCAGCTCACCAAGTCTCTCAGCTCTTGTACCTTGGGGTGTTCAACATCGTCACCATCGGGCAAGGGTAAACCGGTGGGATCAAATATTTTAATGTCGGCTCCCATCGCCAATAACAAACGTGCTGACTCTTCTACTACCAAGCGGCTAAACGAGCGTTGGCGTAACGATCCATATAGCAACAATATACGCGGCTTGTGCTCGGCACCCGCTTGACCTGGTGCGGTAAACTCGGGCAATTGAAATTGCTGCTGGTCGATATTAGGCAAACTCAGATCCGTTAAGCTCATGCGTGGGCTCCTAGTGTCTGTTGATCTGTCGTGGTTAAACCTAATTGTTGCAGGGCATCAGACCACTGGGGTTTGTCTTGGCGGGCAATGTCTAACAAGGCGCTCACTCTGTTATTAATCAGCTCAAGGGTATGGCGAAACGCCGCTGCTTTTTCAGCATCGCTACCCACAATTTTGGACGGATCGGCCAACCCCCAGTGCATCACCAAGGCGTTGCCAAACCACACCGGGCAGGCTTCATTGGCTGCAGAGTCACACACCGTGATCACCACGTCGGGCGCAAAGTCGGTCAAGTCGTCCCACGACTGGCTGCGCAAGCCTGTAGTCGCAATGCCCGCTTCAGCCAAATAGGTGAGCGATAACGGATGCACCTCGCCCGAAGGCTGACTACCGGCACTTCTCGCCTCAAGCAGCCCTTCACCTTTATGCTGGGTTACGGCCTCAGACAAAATACTGCGACAGCGGTTATGGGTACATATATAGAGAATTTTCATCATTCGCGCTCACATTGGAAGGAATCAGCTGCCAGCTGTTGCTCGCATTCAGTTAGGTAATCGGGATGGTGCGTCGCCGTACTCTTCAGTATGTCTCGCGCCCAGCTTGGCAAGTTTGGATGCAAACGGTAATACACCCACTTACCTCGGCGCTCATCCATCAATAACTCACATTTTCGCAATTCAGCTAAATGCCGAGATACCTTAGGTTGGCTCAGTTGTAACGCCTGCTGTAGATCACACACGCACAGCTCTTGGTGCTGACTGATCAGCAGTAACGATTTCAAACGAGTGTCGTCGGCAAGGCACTTAAAAAATACTAGAGGCGGCATAGCAACAAATCTCCACAATCACATATGAATTATCATATATATGGAGATTCAGATGTCAAGATTAAAGAGAAGAGAAGATAAAATGAAAGAGACGATGAGGCTTCAGGGGAAAACCTAATTTGCAAAGGGCGCTTTAGCTGGCCAGCTTTACGAAACAAAACGTTCGTTTACGCCCCCCTCAGCGTAAATCGCTAAGCGACCGCTTGAACAGAGTCGTTATTGTCGTGAACCTCGGGCTCATCCGCCTGTTCTTCGATGTTTGCTTCAGTCGCAGGGGCTTTATCTGACTTTTTGGCGGACTTCTTTTTCGGTCCACTTAACAGGTCTTGATTTTGTGCTAAGTACAGAGCTAATGCTTCTCGGTCAGTCTCGTTTAAACTGATCGGCGCATCGGCAAGTACATCGTCGAGGTGTTCGGCCAGATCGAGCAGTCGATCATAGGCATCGGCTTCTTTCTTATTGGTAAACGTCATTTTTTCGATTCCGTTTCTTACTACAAGGTACTGTATTGTGACTGCCATAACTTGCTCCTATCATGTATGTATATACAGTAATATTATCCCGTGCGAGTTGCAAGGGCTCACACGGGCATTTACGATTGGACACAGCGACGATCAACCCTTAATGTGGCAGTGTTATTATCCTAATTCGTTTTATACTAGCGTCTGTTGACCTTTTGCCATTAATGTTTATTTAGCCGTTCGCTGGCGTGCTGGCGCATTTTGGCCGATAGTTTGTAGGTGATGTGCGTTTTTTAAGCGCCCTCACACTAGCGCACGGCTCAGAAGATGAGCCATTCCCCTAAGCTAGGTACATGGATTTAGTACCTGGCTTTTTTTGTTTGGTATTATTTATATAACAAGTTTGCGCAGCAAATTTGTATAACAAGCGGCAGGAAGCCACCTTACTTACCTTGGAGGAACAAGCCGCGCCATGTCATCTGATACTACTCAGGCATCTAATGCCACCTTGCCGCTTATTATATTATTAGGTGCCGTGTCGGGCCTTACCCCTCTCGCCATTGACATGTATTTGCCAGCAATGCCCGCCATTGCCGAGACTCTGGGCACCAACTCCCATCGAGTACAGGCCACATTGGCCGCCTATACTGGCGGTTTTGCGCTCGGCCAATTGCTATTTGGCCCTTTGTCTGACGCCAAGGGCCGCCGTCCGGTATTATTGGGTGGTATGTTGGTGTTTGCCATCGCCGCCATGCTGTGTGCCATGGCTGACAGCGTTGAAAGTCTCACGTGGTTGCGTGCCGCTCAGGGTTTTGCCGGTGCGGCCTCTGCGGTTGTGGTACAAGCGTTAGTGCGGGACTTATTTAACCGAGAAGACTTTGCCCGTACCATGGCCTACATTACGCTGGTGATGACACTCGCCCCGTTAATAGCCCCTATGCTAGGTGGCCATTTGGCGCACTGGTTTGGTTGGCGCTCTATTTTTTGGGTACTGACCGGCGTCACCGTATTAATTGCCGTGTTTAGTAGCCTTAAACTGCCAGAAACCTTGCCTCTAGAGCGGCGCCAGCCCTTGCACTTTGCATCGATTATTCGCAGTTATCTACGCCTGATTTCCAGTCCAGTGGCATTGGGTTTTATGTTGTGTGGTGCCTTCTCATTTGCCGGTATGTTTGCCTTTTTAACCGGAGCCTCGTTTATTTATATCGAGCTGTATGACGTATCGCCCCAACATACGGGGTATCTGTTTGGCCTGAACGTACTAAGCCTGATGCTGTTTACCACGCTAAATGGCAAATGGGTGCGTAAATTAGGTTCACGCACCATGCTGCGCGTAGCCTTGAGCTTGCAATTGCTTGCAGGGCTGTTAATGCCAATAGGAGCGTTATTGGGTTGGGGGCTGTGGTCGGTAGTGGCACCCATCATGTTATATGTGGGCGTTATCTCCACCATTGGCAGTAATAGCATGGCCAGCTTACTGAGCAGCTTGCCCAACTTGGCTGGCACCGCCTCGTCATTAGCAGGCACGCTGCGCTTTGGCATCGCCGCTCTCGCCGCGGCTTTCGTCTCGCTACTACCCGACACTTCCCCTTTATATATGCTGGGCACCATGAGCGGCTGCGCCTTGTTATCGGCACTGGCCTATTGGTTATTGTGCGAAGGCCGAACGGCCAGTGAAGGGTGAAGGGTGAAGGGTGAAGGGTGAAGGGTGAAGGGGAAAAACATAGTACCCTGCTCCAAGAGCCTAGCTAAAGATTAAAAGCCAAAGCGTGGCCCAAAAAACAAAAACACCGAGCCAATGGGCTCGGTGTTTGTCTTTTAGCTTAGTGTAGGGCGCTTGGTGTTACTATTTTTTCGGCCCATTTAATAAAGCTTCTATGCTGCCGACGGCACCTAGTACGCTGCTGGCTTCAAAGGGCAAAAAGATACGATCGCCCTCTTTACCAATTTCTGGCAAGGTTTTGAGGTATTCGAGCCCCAGTAAATAGCCAATGACCAATTGCGGGTCTAGTCGTTCATCGCCAGCTGACAACACTTCATCGATAGCCTTGCGTTGGCCTTCGGCCATTAGAATGGCGGCCTCTTTACTGCCTTCCGCGACCAAAATACTGGAGCGTTTCTCACCTTCAGCCTTGGCAATAGCTGCTTCTCGCTCGCCACTGGCCCGCAATACTAAGGCTCGACGCTCGCGCTCCGCCGCCATTTGCTTGCGCATGGCGTCTTCAACTTCTGCCGGAATAATAATGTCTTGAATTTCCACGCGGGTGACTTTAACGCCCCACTTATTGCCGGCTTCGTCCATTACCACCTGTAACTTGTCGTTAATTTCTTGGCGAGACTCAAACAGTTTATCGAGCTCCATTTTGCCCATTTCGGAGCGCAGCGAGGTTTTGGCTAAGATCTCGATAGCTTGGATCAGGTTTTCAGTTTGATACACGGCACGTTCGGGATCGATAACCTGAAAATACAGCGCACCGTTCACGTTAACGCTCACGTTATCCGCCGTCACCACCGACTGCCCAGGAAAATCAAGTACGGTTTCGCGGCGGTCAATGCGGGTTTCTTCTTTCACGACAGCAACATTTTCACCGCCAATCGCCTGATAACGGCGCACTTTAATAGAACGCGGTTTATCAACAAAGGGGATCACCCAGTTTACACCTGGGCTTAGGGTCTTGTTATAACTCCCCAACCGCTCAATCACCACCGCTTCTGACTGCTGTATTATCATCAGCCCCTTCGCGATAAACACCAGAATAACCACGGTAAATACCAGTGCTACCACTAATGTTGCATCCATACTCTTTCTCCTATTAATCAATAATGGCGGTAATGCCATCAAAGCGACATACCTTAACCTGAACCCCAGCCGTTAGCTCGGCGCCAGATGCACTGCGCACCATAAATAGATCGCCTTCTAACTTAAGGCGATAGTCACCCGAAGGAAGCTGCACTATTTCACCTTGTTGTTGGCTGCCTTCTCCAGCTAAAAAACTAGTACGCTGAGACGGTGCATAACGACGAAATAAATATTTAAGCGCCGGTGCTAACACCAAAGCGGCAATGGCAAAGGTAAACCACTGTGTCGCTACCCCTACACCTAACCAAGCTGCTGCCATGGTGATTAGCGCTGCTAAGCCTAAGGCAAAGGCAACAAATCCAGTGCCCGTTAATTCCAATAAAAACAATAGTAAGGCGGCAATTAGCCAGCCATGCCATGCAAGCAAGATGCACCTCCTAAAAACACAATTAAGATATAAAGCGCCCAACAAGAACATAAACACGCTTGATGTTCGGGTTCACGCTTATGTCAGAGTCATCGCCACCACCATAACACCGCCGGCCAAGCGAGTTTATCTTTATGCCGTCTGCTTGGCAGTCCTTAATGGTCTGGTGTTTGTTGGTCCTCTTCACTCTTCACCATTTTGCCGTTCGTAATACATTGGGTCAGCAAGCTTTCGTATTGCGCAGTCAAATTGGCAAGATACTCGTTAACGTCATCGCCGTGCGTCATTTCGTCGCCCACAATCACATCGCAATTGAAGGGCACGAGCAGTGCTTCTCCTTTGGGTAGCGCCTTACCAAGCCCATGCAAAATAATCGGGATCACCTTGGTATCAGGGTAACGCTGTATAAGACAGTGGATACCGCGCTTTAATTTAAACTCTCTTTCTTCAGTTAATGAACGGGTGCCTTCTGGGAAAAACACAATAATTTGCTGGTTTTCTAGGGCATCAAAGCAGCCTTTAAAGAGCTCTTCTCGGGCTACTTTGCCGTCTCGTTCGATAGGGATGATGTCTAGGCAATTGATTGAAAACCAGGCTACCCATTTATTTTTCAAGAAGTAGTCTGCCGCAGCAACGGGCCGTACTCGATGCAGTTGCGAGAGCGGATATAAACTCATTAACACCAGTGTATCGAGGTGGCTGGTGTGATTTGCCGCCAAAATAGCCGGCCCGTTTTTAGGTAAGCCTTTGCGGTTAACCAAATTAAGGCCCAGCGCAATCAGCACCACAGGTTTCACAATTAACAGGAAAAATAGCACTTTCCCCCACTTTATTGAGGTTAGCGTTTGTTTAAGTTGGCTCATCATCGTCACTCAGTTAGGCGATAAAATCTTTGGTGATGTAGTAAAAATAGTGGAAGAATATCGGTGTGCTATACATCAAACTGTCTACCCTATCGAGTAATCCGCCGTGGCCGGGGATCAGTGAGCCGGTATCTTTAATGCCAATATCGCGTTTAATGGAAGACAGCACTACATCACCAATAAAGCCCACACTCGCAATTAATGCGCCCGCAACTAGCCCCTGCTGCCATGACAAAATAGTTAAAAATGGCGCCAGCAGACCGGCTAAAATGGTCGTCATCACTAAGCCGCCCAAGAAGCCTTCCCACGTTTTGTTGGGGCTCACTTTAGGGATAATCTTGTGCTTGCCGAACAGCTTGCCAAACACGTACTGGCTAACATCATTGCTTTGGGTAATAAATAATAAAAACAGCACTAGTCCGATAAAGCCAGACTGTTCATTAAAACGACCAAGATTAACTAAGTAGGCAATGTGGCTCAGTGTAAACACCGCGAGCATTAGACTCCACTGTATGGTGGCATTCGCTTGAATATAACCTTTTGTTTCGCCAATTAGCGTGGAGCGCATCGGTAAAAACAGAAACATATAAACGGGAATAAAAATAATAAACATGCCATACCATTGAATGTAGGCAAAGTAATACTGAACAGGAATGGACAGATAAGCCCAAAAGACCAGCCGTCGATCTACGGTGCGGAGTGGTGCTATAGAGTAAAATTCTTTTAAGGCCAAAAAGCTGACAAACGCAAAAAATATGGTGGTCGTTTTTTGCCCCATATACAGCGCGGCAAGCACTAAGCCGATGATCCACCACCATGACTTGGTTCTTAGCATCAATTCTTCGTAGTCACGGTCTGGGTGTTTCTGTTTTTTTACAACCGCAATAATGGTGGCAACAATTAATGCACCCACTAAAAAAAGAGTCATATAAAATGAATTTTGCATTATTAGTCTCGCGCGTTAATTAAATTGTTGTGTTGATGGTGTAAGTCGGCCAGTGACCACTACTCCGCGACCAAAGAAGAGACTGCTGGGATAGTCTCCACCGACCAGCACATGACAGGGACGTCATGTGCTGAGCGCACATGGGGCGAGCTTGCCTCACCTTGACGAATCATTTCAGCCTGACCGAGCATCCAGTGAATGCCCGTAGCTGGCTGAAATGATGAGTGTCATTAATCTGCAGCATGTCGGATCTGGCTGCTGTGGTTGCGCAGGCCAGTACCGAAAAGACAGCGCCACATCATCGTGGGTAGAAAAAGTGTGAAGTTCGGCGTCGCGCATAGGCGGTTGGTTTCCTTACCAAATGAATATGAATGCAGGCTAAGTGTTATTCGCCGCTTCCGCCAGTCCGCGGCGCACTCGATTATATAAGGTGTACATTAACAGTACTAATATCAGCGCGAGAATAACGGTTACCCAAGTGCTATTAATAAGCCCCATCGCCACCCCAGCTCCCAACACGCCAAATGCAGCGGCGCGGTCACTCTTGCCCATGGGGCCGTCGTACCGTCTCGATGCACCGACCATTAAACCGAGTACCCCGGCGTATTCTACAAAGGCTGCCATTAATACCACCACCAGCACCAGCGGCGCCGACACGCTGGGGATCAACGCAAACGGTAGATACAAGGCGCTGTCGGCGACCACATCGCACAGCTCATTAAGGTAAGCACCCAACTTAGACTGTTGCCCAAACTCACGCGCCAGCATGCCATCGATGGCATTTAGCGCCATGCGCAGCAACATCCATACGGGGATCAGCGCAAACAGCCACAGCCGCGGTGCTTGCCAAGCAATCACCGCGGCGATTAACAAAGACACGGCGGCCGCAGCTAGCGTCACCTGATTGGCCGTTACCCCACGCGCGGCCAAGCGCCTGACCATGGGCCGGAGTAAGTTTTGAAAACGAGGTTTTAGCGAGTAAATGGAAATCATGGCTGGCCTCTATCACACCAAAAGCAGTGACAAAAAATGGTTTTTCTCTGTCACAACCGTCAGTATTTGCTATAAAACGTTGGCACAACAGGCTACACGTTGGCTTCTCATATCACGCGCCTTCGTCAGCATCGCGAATACGCTCTCGGCGCTCAAACTCTTCTTCCATGGCCGCGTTAATTTCGTCGAGTATGGAGCCTACGTCGGCGTTATTACCGTCATCTTCAAATTCGCCACTTAGCGTGGAGTTAGGCGTTAGCTCTCCCTCTTTGAACAGGGCCCACATTTCTTTTGCGTATTGGGTCTGTAATAACTCAGGTGCAAAGCCGCCATAATAGCGACGCATATTATTAACGTCGCGCGCAAACATCGCTTGCGCGCTATTATTGGCGGCCGCATTCACCGCTTGGGGCAGGTCAATAACCACCGGGCCATAATCATCCACCAACACGTTAAACTCAGATAAGTCACCGTGTATAATGCCCGCACACAGCATCAACTTAACGTAGTGCATCATCAGTGCGTGATCTTCAATGGCCTGCTCTGGTGACATCAACACATCACCGAGTCGTGGCGCTACATCGCCCTCGCCATCGGTAACCAATTCCATCAGCAATACGCCATCCACGCAGCCGAAAGTTTCAGGTACGCGTACACCCGCAGCAGCTAAATTAGATAAGGCATCAACTTCGGCATTTTGCCAAATTTTTTCTTGTTGCTGACGACCATAGTTTGAGCGTTTTTCCAGGGCGCGAGCCTCACGGCCACTACGCACTTTTCGCCCTTCATTATATTGAGCCGCTTTTTTAAAGCTGCGCTGAGCCGCGTCTTTATAGACTTTGGCGCAACGAATATGCGCACCACAACGGACAACGAAAACATCCGCTTCTTTACCGCTCATTAGGCGGCTGATCACTTCATCGATGAGACCATCATCAACAAGAGGCTGTAGGCGTTTGGGTGTTTTCACAGGCTACCTGCTAAGTAAATTCGACTATCGATCATTATTTTATCGAGTACGTTTGTGTGTTTAGGTATTTGCAGCAAACAGGGTATCATCTTTGAGGTTTAAAGGCGGCTATGGAGCCATATTGAGCTGCAACTTACCCTATCACGCTGATATAAAACGTCATAATAAGTCTCTTTGAAGCCTTTTAGAACATCAAGAAGCCAATCTGGTATTGAGAGTAGCAGCCACGCTTACATGTGTGGCCGTAACGAGCACAGTATACCTAAAAGAAAGGTCGCCATATATGCCGATAGCAAAAACGCCAATGGCGCTTAGGCACGGCTTAAACCGCCCCTAAGCGCCATATAATTCCCCGCCAAAGTACGGGGGAAACGTTAATAGCTATTAATATTGCTTGGCACGTTTACCACGTAATATTTTCTTTTTCGGGCCTGTGCTTTCGGGTGTTCTTTTTAAACGCACCGGCTTCGAAGCTGTTTTGTTGCTCGACTCATCAATCGACTTGGCGCGGCGGGGTTTACCCTTAGGCTGCGGCTCGTTTGGGCCTCCAAACTGAATAACAGTTTCACTGGCTCTATTAGAGCGACCAGTGATGACCTTGCGCGAAAGACTTTTTAGTAATGAACCACGGCTGGTGACTTCAAAACCCGGCTTAATAATGCGTCTGATCTCACTACCCGTCAGCTTTTGAATGCGCTCTAACGCTTGCTCTTCTTCACGGCTAACAAATGAAATAGCCGTGCCTGGCGCCCCTGCCCGACCCGTACGACCAATACGATGTACATAATCTTCGGGTAAATAAGGCAAGTTAAAGTTCACCACATAATCTAGACCCTGAATGTCTAAACCACGGGCCGCCACTTCGGTAGCAATCAATACTTGTAATTTAGCGGATTTAAAATCAGCGATCGCACGGCGGCGCGAGCCTTGGCTTTTATCGCCATGGCATACGGCGGCTTCAATCTTGCTCTTTTTAAGGCCAACTAATAACCGATCTGCCTGCTCTTTAGTACTGGTAAACACCAACACCTGAAACCAGTTTTTCTCTGTTAATAGCTGTTCAAATAATTCGATTTTACGGCTTTCTTCTACCGGGTACACCGCATGTCTTACGGTATCCGCCGTGCTGTTAATTTTAGTCACACGAATTTGCTGATGATTCTTCAGTATTTTATGTGATAGCTCATTCACTGCAGGTGACGTGGTAGCAGAAAACAACAGAGTTTGGCGGGTTGGCGAAGTCAATTTAATCAGCTTCAGCACATCGGTAATAAAGCCCATATCCAGCATACGGTCCGCTTCATCCAACACCACAAACTCAACATCGCTTAACGCCACATTACCTAGGGTAAGATGCTCTAACAAACGACCAGGGGTGGTGATGACAACATCAACGCCCGCTTTTAATTTGTTAGCCTGTCCGCCCATTTTAACGCCGCCGTACAGTGCTGTAACACTAATAGGCAAAAACTGCGCATAGGCAGTAATAGAGTCGGCTAATTGTTCAGCCAATTCACGAGTGGGCGTTAAAATTAAGGTGCGTGGGCGTCGCTCGGCAGCGACTTTAGGCTTATCCAACATGCGCTGTAGCACAGGAATAGCAAAGGCGGCGGTTTTACCGGTACCGGTTTGCGCCGTTACTTGTAAATCTTTACCGCGGCGCGCGGGCACAATGGCCTGCTCTTGTACGGGTGTCATCGCACTGTAGCCACATTCTACAAGAGCTCGTTGTAGCTCTGGGGCTAAATCTAAAGATGAAAATTGCATTGGAGATCCTCTGTAGAGTCGCTACAGTCAAAAAACGAAGGCAGAATATACAGCATTTTGGCGGTATAGGAGAGAGTTGATTGTTATTTTGCGTAAAGTTTACTCAGAGTAGCTCGAAACGGGGTACTTAACTCTCGTTTATCATTTTATGAGGCACTGTGAGTAATATTTTCGCGAATATGCGCTATTTTTCGTGCACTTGCGCTTTATTGTTCTTGGTAGCCCTACCGGCGTAAACATTCTGGCTGACTCACTAACCTTACAAGACGGGTCAGCCAGAAATAGTCACTCAGTAGACCAAGCAGCATTCCTTGATGAGCGCGGTATTCATCATCAAAGTTAGCTGCGCATGCGCACGTTATTACGCTTCGTCATCTTCGCGAGTGGCTGAGCGCGGATCGTGGTTACAGGCTCTGGCGAGGATCTCTACGTAGAACTCCGGCACTTCCTGCGCTACGGCAGCGTCAATGTGTTTATTGAGATCAGAAGGAAAAACTTTTTCTGCTGCCGCTTCTGACACACCAAAGCGACAATCGAAGGTCCAGTAGTCCATACCGTCAGGTAAGGTCTTATTACGTTCCCTTTTAAAATACTTCTTAATTTCATACTTAATTGAGTCTACTAAGCGAGCAGGTTTCAGCTTAGGGTCGGTTAACGCGAATATCTTTTTCATGGAGTTCCTACTGGGTTTCTACAGAGCTTCACTCAACAGTAAAAGCTGAATGATAATTTAAGGCGCATTCTACATGGATGTGCAGCAGATAACTGCCAATTTCAGCGGTTTTATGTGTATCCATGCTGCAGGCAACACTGAATCAAGCTAGTCCATGGCGCTATGCTCTCAGCCTCGGGCTAAACCTGATTAATTTTTCAGCGTACGATGCACGCCTAACTTGGTCTGCTGCTTTTTTACTAAATCCACCTTAATTTACCTGCAACATTTGATAATTCAACTTTCAGAGCAAGCTAACTCTATCTATTGATAGTCCATAAGGCCATACTGAAATTGCGTAGCCACAGCCATTCAGTTGGCTCAATTTGGCTTTAGGTTTTAAAGGAACACACCATGAGCAAAGGGCAAGACAGTAAAAAATCTGTAAAGAAGAAACCACTTTTAACTGCAAAAGAGAAAAAAGCACAAAAGGCCTCAAAAAAATCCCCCAGCAGTTCTTTAGGTAAATAAACGCGACAATATAGAGCATGCCTCAGAAGGAGCCCAATACCTTCGCCGTCGTGGTATTGGGCAACGCCGGCATGCATTGCTCCAAGGCGTTCAAGGGCAACATCTAGAGTGGGTGTCGCGTCGCATGCATCTGGTTTACTTACCCACTTACTCGCACAGCTAAACCTGATTTCGACCTAGTAGCGGTAGATGAATGTCTGTCTGCCCTGAGCGCCTACCTTTCGTTTGACCGACTCTGCGTATTAGTGCGTCACCCGCTCAGTGCCTACAGCACGGAGTGCGTAACTAATTTTAACAAGCACTTAGGCTGCTAGAGGTTAGGTTACAATAGCGTTCACTTGAAAATTAGGACCGACATGTATACCTTTCAATGGATCTGAAAGGTATCTCATTGTACCGGCTCCAGCTCTTTTTCTGTCGCCAAGCTATCGAATGGCGCATACACAAAGTAAAAACAAGGTAAGTAAAATAAAATGACTATTAGTAAGCGCGTGCTCACATCCATAATTCCTATATTTACCTTAGTAGCACTGTCAGGGGTAAGTTCAGCAAGCGAGTTCAGTAAAGAAGAAACGAAACGCCCAATATTGGTTCAGGGACCAATGCCAATTGAAGCTGAAAAGTTTGCTGAACGCTTAGAAAACGTTCAAATAGAAGAGTCAGGGTCAACATTTGAATTTTATATTGGCACCGTAGATGACTACCCTGTCATTGTTTCAAAAACAGGGAAAGGCATGGAGAATACGGCAGCAGCGACGGCCATTGCGATTGCTAAATACAACCCTGTTGCCATTATCAACCAAGGCACATCTGGCGGCCATGATCCAGATCTCAATGTTTTTGACATAGTCTTGGGTGAACGTACGGTTAATATAGGCTCCATGAAAACAGGAGATCGTGCAAAAGGAGAAGGCATTGTAGCGACAGATTGGAAGCCAATGGACGTTATGGCTTCTGAAGGAAGCGCCGGTGAAGACCCGAATGCTGAAAAGGCCCGTTATTATGAAGCGGATCCAGATCTTTTGGCCATGGCAAAAAAAGTAAAAGACCACTACACAAAAGGGAAAGTGGTTGAAGGAACAATTGGCTCAGCAGATTTATGGAATAATGAAGTAGATCGCATCAATTGGTTTCATAAAAACTACGGCACCTCAGTCGAGGAAATGGAATCTGCATCATCAGCAATGATTTCAAAAGCATATGATGTACCATTCTTGGCGATTCGTATTTTATCGAATAACAAAACAAATAATGGTGCTTATAATGCAGACACGGCAGCTGCGAACCAGGAATATGTCTATGAAGTGGTTCGGGAATATATTTCATTTTTGAATAACAAATGAATATTTAGCTATCGAAATTATTTATAAATAAGTTAACGAGAGCCGGGCGTGTAATCCTTATCATGTAATACTTCCATAAGGCTGTGCTCTCGTTTTACTGAGTGCCTGAAGCATAGCCCAATCCCGATCAGGATTTTGGGCCCACGATGTCATCGGGTACCAGTCCCTTTTCTCGCTGCAACCGCCGCATTACCGCTTCGGTGATCGAACCAAACAGGCCATCAACCTTGTCTGTAAAACTAACAACTAAAAAACTAACAAAAAACTAACAAGCCACCAAAACTAACCAAAACTAACAAGCCACCCATATTAAAAGAGCCTCAATAGTAACCTTTTCAACGATAAATATAAGCGGGTGACTCTCTTCTGTAATGAAAAAATCTGGAAACAGCTCAACAATGCGGGGCGGTGACTGATTTTAAAGCCACAGGTAAGAAATACGCTCCCATCGGACAGCTTTGGCTCACTCTTGCTGGAGAGTAACAAAGAGAGCTTGAAACTA
>NZ_JBHTJS010000037.1:0-16785 GCF_042676125.1 Oceanisphaera ostreae | reverse complement strand
CCCAACGCATATGCACAGCAACTTAATGCTGCTTAAACTGGTGTCTACTTTAGTCGGGCCATTCCAGCTTTCACTCAACATTCAACACTCATAATTCAACACTACTTCCCTTATCTCATCTAAATTTTTCCGTGGGTTCCGTGGCGAAGAATGTTTAATCTCATTGTTTAGCTTGGTGCTTGGTGCTTGGCGCCGGGCGCTGTATTTGCCCTTCACTGTTTTTTAAGAGCTGCAGCTTCCAGCCATTCGCGCTCGAAGCGCCTTGCTGGCCATTCTCCTTGGCCTGCGGCGATGTTTTTTTCGTGCTGTGGGCTAATAGATAAACCATTCTGTAGCAATACAAAGGCCTTACGTTGCCCAGTGTTGGTGTCTATAAAGCCGGCCAAGTTCTGCACATGAGCAATGGTGCCGGTTTTAGCGATAATTTTTCCCTTAAGGGCGGGGTTCTGCACGCTGCGCCGATAATGCAAGGTGCCAGTCTCGCCACTGACCGGCAATAACCCCATCAGCCAATCGGCGCGCGGGTCTTGTGCCATTACCAGCAATACGGCGAGCAAGTCTTGGGCGCGCACTATGTTGTGAGCAGATAAGCCAGAGCCATCGGCCAGCCAAGAAGGGCCTAAATCAATATTGGCCTGTTGCAGTAAAATCTCACGCACCGCCTGAGTGCCATTACGAAAGCTGCCCGGCTGTTTAAAGTGCTCGGCACCTAAGGTGCGCAACAGGCTGTCGGCATACAAGTTATCGGAGTGTTCTAAAATTCTACGGCTTAACTCTTTTAATGGTGGCGATTGATGATGAGCCAAAGAAGGCCAGTCTGCGGCCGCTATATGGCTGGCACTAATGCCACCCGACACGCGAATACCGGCCTGTTTTAATGCCCAACGGGTTAAGTCTTCACCCCAAGCGTCTACATCTTGAATGGCAAAGCGCAGTGGCCACGGCTCTTTACGCGGGCCAATACAACCGGTCAGGCGATATTGGTTAGGTGGGCTCATCTCAACTTCTAAAGAGCAAAACTGCTGCTTTTGCTCGGCACGATTAAGCACCTCCACCTTGGCGCTAATGGTCACCGGTTGATGGGCGGGCACGGTGGCGCGTGCCGGTTGGTTAGGTCGCGCATATAAGGCGCCTTGCACGCAGTTTCTGTCTAAAATTAATGCCGATACTGGTGAGGTATAACACACGCTTAAGTCGTTCCACGACCAGCCATCGCCACGGTCGTAGCCACTAAATCGTTGCTGATTAAGCAGTATATTGCCGCTAATGCTACGCAGCCCCGTGCGCTTTAGCAGGGCCGATAGCTGCTCCCGGCTAAGTGAGGGGTCACCCACAAAGTCAATCAGTAAGTCGCCTACCAGCTTATCGCCCTGTAACTTGCCGTTATAACGCACTTGAGTTTGATAGCGCCAATCTGGCCCTAACGCCAAGGCGCCAGCCAAGGTGGTAATCAACTTTTGGGTGGACGCCGGTTTTAATAACAGCTGTGCATTGTGGCTAGACTCTATTGCACCGGTGGTGGCATCAGCCAGCAACCAAGCGGCTTGGCCATTGGCAGGCGGCGTGGCGATGGGCTGAGCGCTAGCAGATTCGGTGTTAGCAGCAACGGAAAAATGGACAATAAGGGCGGCAAGGCCAACGAGATAACGGTTCATAACACTCTTTATAATGAATGGGCGGTGCGAAACCGGCCCTGGTAATCGAATAAGATTTCTTTTATCTGCCAGCGGCGTTTGTGCTGGCGGGCTATCACAAAGTCTGGGTGGCGAAAGCGCTCGGCACCAGCAACCACCTCGGCCAGCGAGCCAAAGGTGGGTTCTAAGCCTGGTGCGGGCCAGTGCGGGCGGACAAACTCCAGAAAAAAGCGGCCCTTCGTGCCTTTCTGGTCGAAAGCATACCATTGCTTAAGCTCGGTGCCATCTTCATCGTAATACGTCACCTGCAGGGCGGGGCCAAATTTGCCTTGGCTTTCAGCTAAGCTTAGGCCCGCACAGCGCAGCACCAGCGCATCTTTTAGCGCCAGCGCTTCTTTTAGCTTTTTATCGGGGTCGACCAGCAAGTGGCCACAGTCGTTGCATTGTCGGGCGGCAATATCATTTTCTGCCATGCATTGCGGGCAAGACTTAAAGCGAAAGCGATAGCCGCAGGGCTCGCCGAGTGTGTCTTGGCCATCATCGTCATCATGCTCAAATAGGCCTTGGCAGCGGCGGCCAAAATGCTCTAGTACGTGCCCTTGCTCATCGGTTTTACCCCAAAATATGTTGGCAAAGCCACAGGCAGGGCACAGCACCTGCACCTGAGTGGTATCGGGGTGCGGGCGAGGCTCACCCACATCGGGAGCAAATAGGTCCATATTATTAGCCGCATAGTCGAGTACTAAACAGTCGGTTTTATTGGGGCTTAGTCTAAGTCCTCGGCCAATAATTTGCTGATACAGCGCCACCGATTGCGTAGGGCGCAGTAGGGCTATCACATCCACATGCGGGGCATCAAAGCCGGTAGTGAGTACCGAGACATTGACCAAAAACTTAATTTCTCGCGCCTTAAAGCGGCGAATAATCTCATCGCGATCAGCGCCTGGGGTGTCACCGGTGATCAACGCCGTTTGCGCCGCAGGTAGCAAACCGGCCACTTCAACGGCATGACGCACCGTGCTGGCAAACACCATCACGCCCACGCGTTCAACCGCATAATCTTGAATTTGTTGCACTATATGCGGGGTGACTCTGGGCTGGCGCGCCAACTCTTTTTCTAATGCTTGCTCAGTAAACAACCCCTGCTCATAAAGCCTCGAAAAATCATAGTGCACTATGGGCGCGTCTACTATTTGTGGGGGAGTTAAGTAACCTTGCTTGATCATCAGGCGCAGCGGTAATTCAAAAATACACTGCTTAAAAAAACGCGGCCCACGGCTGCGTACCATGCCGTGATAATGAAGCTGATAAATCCAACCCAGCCCCAGCCGATAAGGTGTCGCCGTTAACCCCAGCACCTTTAGCTGTTCGTTAGATTGGCGCAAATGATTAATCACCTGCAGATATTGGCTGTTTTCGTCATCGGACACGCGGTGGCATTCATCAATGACCACCAAGCTAAAGTTTGAAAAGGCATCTAGATTGCGCGCCACCGACTGCACAGAGCCAAACACTACCTGCGTATGTGCTTCTTTTTTGCCAAGCCCGGCAGAAAAAATAGCCGCCTGTTGGCCATAGCTTTGATACTTGTCATGGTTTTGCTCGACCAGCTCTTTAACATGCGCCAACACCAATACCCGCCCCCGAGCTAGGCGCGCCAGCTCGGCAATCACCAAACTCTTACCGGCGCCCGTGGGCAGCACCAACACCGCCGGATCGTGGTGGCGGCGAAAATAGGCAAGCGTACGATCAACCGCCTCTTGCTGATAGGGCCGTAGGGTAAACATGAAAAGTCCTTTAAGCGCAGTAAGCCAACAAACCTGCAATGTGAAGGGTAAAGAGTGAAGAGTAAAGAGCAAGCTAAGCCGTAAAGCGAAAAACCTCTTTGCAACGGAACCCGCGAAACCCATAGAAAAATAGAGATCAGATCTGAAACAAAGCTAGAAGCTAAGTTCAACGACCAAACAATCCTGCTCCGCAGTCCCTGCAGCTGAAGCGCAGGCTTGCCTTTATCGTCACCCTCGCGAAGGCGGGGGTCCAGTGCCCTTTGCAGGCGTCCCGCAGGCTGACCGTTCTGCGCCACAAAACCTGGATTCCCGCCTTCGCGGGAATGACGACAGAACCACGCCGGTTATGCGGCATTACTTACGCAGTACCTGCAGCTAAAGCGCTGGCTACATACTAGTGTTGAGTTAAGTGCTTTCACTCAACATTCATAATTCAACACTATCCCTTATCTCATCTTAATTTTTCCGTGGATTCTGTGGATTCCGTTGCGAGAGGCACTAGGGTCTTTCTTCCTGTTTTGGTTCGTAGCTCACTTTTGCTTTAGAATAAGGTATCTTTAGGGTCTGTTGACCTTTCGCGGTTAAGTTTTGTTCGAGTTAAACGCGTTTTTATCGCGGCGAGTGGGGTGTAGCCTAGTCATTCTAAGCAAACGCCCACTCAACAAAGAGAAAAACGCGTTTAGCCGAACCCGAAGGGCAGCATTTGTGGAGCCTTTCTACGGTGTTATCGCTTATTGATGGAAAATGACTCCATGGCACAAGCGATACCTTGTATACCCCCCACAAATTGCTGCAAAAATAATCGCGAAAGGTCAACAGACCCTAGTATCTATCTAAGAATAATTGAGGCAAATCGCTCTATGATCATCAAACCCAAGATTCGTGGCTTTATTTGTACCACTACTCATCCCGTTGGTTGTGAGGCTAATGTACGTGAGCAAATTGCTTACGTTAAAGGCAAAGGCAAAGGCCAACTTAAGCAGGGTCCTAAAAAGGTACTGGTGATCGGTGCCTCTACCGGTTACGGCCTAGCATCTCGTATTAATGCCGCCTTTGGCAGCGACGCGGCCACCATTGGCGTGTTCTTTGAAAAACCAGCCACCGATCGCAAGACAGGCTCTGCGGGTTGGTATAACTCCGCCGCGTTCGAAAAAGCAGCTAAAGAACAAGGCCTATATGCCAAAAGCATTAACGGTGACGCCTTTTCTAATGCCTGCCGTGAGCAAGTAATTGACCTTATTAAACAAGACTTGGGCCAAATTGACTTAGTCGTATACTCTCTGGCCTCCCCGGTGCGTAAAATGCCAGATACCGGCGAAGTGGTGCGCTCAGCATTAAAGCCGATTGGTGAAGTGTATAAATCAACTGCATTAGACACCAACAAAGACGTGCTGATTGAAGCCATGGTTGAGCCGGCTAACGAGCAAGAAATTGCCGATACCATTCAGGTCATGGGTGGCCAAGACTGGGAACTGTGGATGAATGCACTGGCCGATGCCGGCGTGTTAGCCGACGGTGCTAAATCGGTTGCCTACTCTTACATTGGTACCAGCTTAACCTGGCCTATCTATTGGCACGGAACCTTGGGCAAAGCCAAAGAAGACTTGGATCGTGCCGCCCACGCCATTGACGCGCAATTAAAAGCCAAGGGCGGTAATGCCCACGTAGCCGTGCTTAAATCGGTGGTAACTCAGGCATCTGCTGCTATTCCGGTAATGCCGTTGTATATTTCTATGGCCTTTAAGGTGATGAAAGAGCAGGGCATTCACGAAGGATGTATCGAGCAAATTCAGCGTCTGTTTACCGAGCGCTTATACAGCGGTGAAGCGGTTCAAGTAGACGAGCAAAATCGTCTACGCTTAGATGATTGGGAACTGCGCGATACAGTACAAGATGCCTGTCGCGAGATTTGGGCACAAGTGCAAGATGACAACATTTACCAGTTAACGGATTACCAAGGCTATAAAGACGAGTTTTTACGTCTATTTGGTTTTGGCCTAACCGGTGTAGATTACGATGCCGATGTTGATACACAAGTAGAGTTCGACGTCATCGAACTGGCGTAATACTTTTAGCGATTACAAAGCCCGGTTGAGTAACTCAACCGGGCTTTTTCGTTTTACGTGAAGCGTAAAGATCACGTAAAGGGTGAAGGGGACAAGCTAAGATTAAAAACTTTTTTTGCCACGGAATACACGGAAGAACACGGAAAAATAGAGATCAGATCTGAAAAGATAATTTATGGGTAAGATCAAGCCCATGCCGTCTTACCGAGGCTACCAGAACGGTGTCTATCTTTAACTTACGACGGGTATAGCGTAGGGCGTAAAGCTGCGGGATGCTTGCTCTTACCAATAAGATCCCTTAGTCATTTTTCGCTCTTATCTCATCTTAATTTTTCCGTGTTCTTCCGTGGGTTCCGTGGCAAAAAATTGTTTAGTTTGTAAGGGCTGCGCTTTACTCAACATTCAACATTCCTCGTCGACTTTACTCTTCTTAAGAGCTAGCACACACCACCTGGTTCTTTCCTGCATGTTTAGCGGCATACAAGGCACCGTCTGCACTGCGCAACCAAGCACTTACATCCGGTGTCTCTTGCGCTAATATTGCCACACCTAAGCTAACGGTATAACTAAGAGTGACTTTGTGGCTGTGTACCACGGCGCTCGCAATATTTGCACGCAGCCTTTCGGCAATAATCTGCGCACCATCCGCATCGGTTTCTGGCAAAATAATGGCAAACTCTTCCCCTCCGTAACGGCCCGGATAATCGGTATGGCGCAGGCTGGCGCGAATAGTGCTGGCGAGGTGGCGAATAACATCATCACCCACAAGATGGCCATATTGGTCATTAACCGCTTTAAAGTTATCAATGTCTAACATGATCAAGCCGCTTTTATTGCCGTAACGCCTAAACCGTTCAAACTCACTGTTCAGTAGGCTTTCCCACGCGCCACGATTAAGTAGCCCCGTTAAATTATCGGTTTGGCTTAACTGTGCCAGTTGTGCGTTTGCTTGCTCAAGAGCCAAGCGACTGCAAGCAACATCGGTAACGTCATATAGCATTAGGCAGACCCGCTTAACACTGCCATCAGGCTCGGCCAGTGGGCTAATGGTCATGTTTTGATACATATAAGGCGAAATGCTAGTAATAGGGCGGCTGTTACCAAAACGAAACAAATGAGGGCGTAACTCCCAAGAGGTAAAAGCCCGGGTTTTAAGAGTGACTACGGTGTCTATTTTTCGTTTAAGCCAAGCTTGAGACAATTCGGGAAACAAACTGAACAGGTTTTTACTTTGTACCGCCGCAGAGGTCATGCCACTATGGTTTTCCATAAACCCATTCCACAGCTGAATGTTGTAGTCTAAATCCAATACTACTAAGCCAATTTCTACCGACTCCAACATGTCGACTAAAAAATGAAAGGCATGAGCATCCTGCTGAGAAATAGGCATTATTTACTCCGTTAAATAAATCAGTTGCTGCTCTAGTCGCTTAACTGAATCTGCGGTCAGCAATACTAACAAATTACAGCTAATATGCTGTTGCTCGAGCTCATAAGGAATTTCAATACACAGCAACTGCTCTGCTTGCTGGTTATGATGTTCGAGTAGATTCTTCACTTGCTGATGTTTGCCTAAAATGCTCGGCTGGCCAAGGCGAAACTTAATGTCTAACTGTTCACCTAAGCCTTTAATGAAGGCGCCAAACAAAATATTCGACATATCAAGCAGCACTTCCATTTCGGGATCCGAACTGTTGGTATCGTCATAATCAAGAAGTTTGGCCATTTCTTCGCTGCTGCTATCTGAAAAGAGTAATAGCGCCTCGCCAGACACTCCCGCCCCCACGAAGCCTTGGGCAACAAGAGAATAATTAGTGTTGTTATCCATCGTACCAATAGCTATGTCTAGATCATCGCGCTCAATAAGCGCTACTTTAGGAATAGGTTGATGGATAAATACATTAAGCAACTGGGCCAGCAGATTAGACGCTTGGCCCATGGCAATATTCGCCATTTCTTGTAAATATTCAGATAACGAAATAGGTGCAGCAGAGTCGCAGTTAGATATCGGAAGCGGTGGCTCATCGTTGGGTTGATACTGGCCGTACTCATTAAGCAGACAAGCCAGTTCGGAGGCGTCTATTGGCTTTTTAATAAGACCAATGGCGCCCAAAGAGGCTAAATTTTGCTGGGCTTTATGCTGAATATCACCAGACATAACCACAGTGACGGTCTGTAATTTCTCTGTCTGTATGGCTGTAAGTACCCCATAACCATCTGGTTCAAGCATGTTGATGTCAATAAACAACAAATCTGTCCCTACATGGCGCAGGAGGTTTAGGGCTTCAATACCATTATGGGCAAACTGGATATCCACATCCCAGTGTGAAGGAAGGGCCCCAGCCACCTGTTTACGTGCGAATACCGAGTCGTCACAAATTAAAATCTGGGTGGTCATGCTATGAAAGCGCCTGTATTAGAACTAACAGATAGAAATTATTAGAGCTTTGTAACTAATTATACAATTCAATCATAACTTGTGACCAGTTAACAGCAAACAAATCATTATGTGAAAGGTGAAGCGTGAAGGGGAAACTAGCGCCGAGCGCCCGGCGCCCAGCTAAACACACTGCCCTATGCCGTCATGCCGGACGTGCTCCGGCATCTTGTTTTTATGCCGTCATCCTGATGAAACTAGCGCCGAGCGCCCGGCACCAAGCACCCAGCGAAACAAAGAACAGCGTGTTTTATATTTATGCCGTCATCCTGATGAAAATCAGTAACTTGCTCTTAAAGTGATAAAGTAGATACCGGAGATATGTGGTTATTGGTTTGTAGCTTGGCGCCGGGCGCTCGGCGCTAGTTTCCCCTTCACGCTTTATTTACCACACAATGCACTGCTATTCAGCGATACTGCTTATAATGCCAATAGCTACATAATCACAGTGGTGGTTGTAAATTGAATAAATTTTTTTCTTTAGCTCGGTGGATGCCGGGTTTAGTTAGCTTGCTGGGTTATCAGCGATCTTGGTTGGCGGCAGACGTGCGCGCCGGCATATCGGTGGCCGCCGTGGCCTTGCCGGTGGCCATTGCTTATGCCGAGTTAACTGGTGTTGGGGCCATCGTTGGCCTTTACTCCTGTATTCTGCCGATGATTGTTTATGCACTATTTGGCTCGTCTCGCCAGCTTATAGTAGGGCCAGACGCGGCCACCTGTGCGGTTATTGCCGCCGTGGTGACGCCACTTGCGGCGGGGGATGCCGCGCGGCATTGGCAATTAGTGATGACCATGACCGCCATGACCGGCTTTTGGTGTCTTATTGCCAGCCGCCTCAAGCTTGGCGTATTGGCCGACTTTCTCTCTCGACCTATCTTAATGGGCCTATTAAACGGGGTCGCCATTACTATTGTTGTGGGCCAATTATCTAGCGTGTTTGGTTTTACCTTCGCCCAAACTGGCTTAATAGAACGCCTGTTGGCGGCGCCGAGTTATTGGTCGCAAATTCATCACGTTACGCTAGGCATTAGCGTATTAACCCTCATTATAATGTTGCTCAGTCGCTATTTTCGCCCTCAATGGCCAAGTTCGCTGTTGGCACTAGCTGTTGCCGCCATCGTGTTGTGGTTAGGCGATCCTACTTGGATGAATGTCGCGGTAGTGGGCAGCTTAAGCAGCGGCTTACCCGATTTTCAAATTCCTGAATTTCCGCCAGGATTAATTCGTGATCTAGTGCTACCGGCTCTCAACCTCGCCATGGTGAGCTTCGTGTCTATGATGCTCACCGCGCGCAGCTTTGCGGCCAAAAATGGTTATGACGTAGACGCAGACAAAGAGTTTCGCGCATTGGGGTTGGCCAATATCGCCTCGGCAGTATCGCAGGGGTTTGCGATTAGTGGTGCCGACTCACGCACCGCGGTAAACGACGCCAACGGCGGTAAAAGCCAGCTGGTGTCTATTGTGGCCGCGTTGGCGATAGCAGCCGTGACCTTTTTTCTAACCGCGCCGTTGCAGTACATTCCTACCGCGGCCTTAGGCATAGTGTTAATTTTGGCTTCGTTTTCTATGACTGATTTTCGTAGCATTTGGGCGCTGCATAAGTCTGATAGCTCGGCCTTTTGGTTAGCCTTAGTCACCTTTTTTAGTGTGCTATTTGTTGGGGTGATCCCAGGCATTGCCTTGGCGGTATTATTGGGGTTATTTCAGTTTTTGCGTAACGTCATGCGTCCCACCGAACAACTCATGGGCATGAATGACGAAGGCGTGGTACACACACTTGGCCATAACGAAGAAGTAAAAGCCGTAACGGGAGTATTAATTTATCGCTTTAATTCGCCGCTAACCTACTTTAATGCCGCCTATTTTAAACGGCGAGTGCTGCTATTATTAGCGAGAGAAAAACACCCAGCTAAATGTTTAATTATTGATGCGGTTTCTTGCTTTACCCATCAAGACATTAGTGTAATGACCATGGTCGGAGAGCTACATAAAGAGCTTAAACGCAGAGGCATTCACATGGTGATGGCGGGGCGACGTGGGCAAATGACCAAATGGCTAAAACAAGCCGGGATCCGGGTAGGAGACGAGGGCATCTTTGTGTATCCCGATGTATACCAAGCGCTGCGCATGACCAACATGTATCGGGATGAAGAGCCCGAAACCATTACCCTTGAGTCTGAAGCTAACGACATCGCACAAGATGAACTTAACCGAATGCCCACCGAAGAGCCTTTTTCGCTACAGCTTAATCTCGACGGTGTTAGCGCGCAAAAAACGGCATTCAGTGCGCGCCTTGACCCTGAAGCAACCGAGAGTAAGCTGTCTTTTCCGTTGGTTGAACCTATATCTGGGTCTGAACCGAGCATTATTCAGTCAGCCGGGCGCGTAGATGACGCCACACGCACACCGACTCACTTTGGCTCGAGAAAATTAAAATGACTATTTCTACGCTAGTACGCTGGGTGCCACCGCCGGTAATAACGGCACTTACCGCTGCACTAATGTGGCTAACCAGCTCCCCCCAAGGCGAACGCTGGCATGTTATGGCGCAGCTCGGGTTAGCGCTACTCATCGCTTTTATGGGCCTAGTGCTCATGGTGTTAGCGGTGCGCACCTTACACCAAGCCCACACCACCTTATTACCGTTTAACCCCAGCCAAGCTAGCACCTTGGTAACACAAGGCGTGTTCGGCTATAGCCGTAATCCGATTTATGTAGGAGACGGGTTACTGCTGCTGGCGTGGGGCATTTGGTTAGGCAATGGAGTAAGCCTCTTGTGGCTGCTGGTATTTATACTTTATATGACCAAAGTACAAATTAAAGCCGAAGAACAAGCACTTACTAAAAAATTTGGCCAACCCTACCAACAATACCGCCAAAAAGTGCGCCGCTGGTTATAAGAATGTGAAGGGTTAAGCGGACAGACTAAGACGAAACCGCAGGATTAGGTGTGTTTATGTAGGCTGGCCATATTTGGAATAAAGAGTAGCTGCCAGTCCCATCTCGGCGGGATTTTAAAGACTAAAGACTTCTTTGCCACGGAATCCACGAAATCCACGGAAAAATTAAGATGAGATAAGGGCGAAAAGTGCTTATCGGGGTTAAAACAGGCGTCATCCTGATGACAATCAGGATCTGGCACTCAGCTGTCATCCTGACGCACGTCAGGATCTCGCTTCTGCTTTTGGGTTTTAGTGCTAAAAGCGAGATACCGGGGCCGTCATGCCTGGCCTGATCCGGTACCGGTAAGACGGCATAGGACTTGCTCTTACCCATAAAGATCACTTTCAGATCTGATCTCTATTTTTCCGTGGGTTTCGCGGGTTCCGTTGCGAAAGAGTCTTTAGTCTTTAACTGCGAGATACCGGAGCCGTCATGCCTGGCCTGACCCGGTACCGGTAAGACGGCATGGGCTTGATCTTACCCATAAATTATCTTTTCAGATTTGATCTCTATTTTTCCGTGGGTTCTGTGGGTTCCGTGGCAAAAGTAGGTTTAGATTTTGATATTTTTTTTAGCTGCGCACCAGGCGCTGTATTTCACCATCATAGGGCTTGCGGGCAGTTGCTGGGCTCTCTACACTTGCGCTTTCATTATTTGGTCTGTGCAAGCTTGTTTAACATGCCTTTAGCAAGACTGTTGGAAGAGAGATTTAGCACGATGAACCAAGACAGCGGCACGACTCGCCTCAATAAATATATCAGTGAAACCGGTATTTGCTCGCGCCGCGAAGCCGATCGACTCATCGAGCAAGGCCGAGTAAAAGTAAACGGTGAAGTAGCGGGCATGGGCGTTAAGGTTAGTGACGCCGACGCCGTGCAAGTGAATGGCAAGCCGCTGCGCGCCAAACCCCAAGCCGTATATTTGGTGTATAACAAACCCATTGGCATTACCTGCACCACCGACAGTGCCATTGCTGAGAACATTGTTGACGCCGTTAATTATAAAGCGCGCATCTTTCCTATTGGTCGGTTAGATAAGCCTTCCAGCGGCCTGATCCTACTGACCAACGACGGCGACATCGTTAACAAAATCCTTAGAGCCGGCAACGCCCACGAAAAAGAATACATAGTGTCGATGGACAAACCCATCACCGACGACTTTATCGCACGCATGGGGGCCGGTGTGCCGATTCTCGACACCATAACCAAGCCGTGTAAGGTCAAAAAAATTGGCCCTAAAACCATCAACATCATTCTTACCCAAGGCTTGAATAGACAGATCCGGCGCATGGCCGAATATCTGGGCTTTAGCGTTACCAGCTTAAAGCGGGTACGCATTATGAACATTGAACTGGGTGGCTTAAAACCCGGCCAATGGCGGTATGTGTCCGCCTCTGAACTTGCGCTTATCAACAGCATGATTGGCGACTCCAGTAAAACCGAAGAAGCCTCGGTACTAGAACAACCCAAAGCCGCCCGCCAAGGCCCACTAGTGAGAAACACCCCCTCACCGCCAAAACGTCATAAACCGACATCTGCCCACAAAGAAGGCGCGCGCGCGAACAAAGCAGGCAAACCCAGCACACGCAACGGTGCAGATAAAGATGCCAGCGCCAAAAAAGGTCCAAGATCTAGCAAAGGATCACTCCCGCAAAGCAATCGAGGTAAGCGATCGAGAGGGTGAATGTTGAATGTTGAATGTTGAATGTTGAATGTTGAATGTTGAATGTTGAGTGTCAGCGCCGGCTACAAGGTCGGTATTTTCTGTAGGCTGGCGCTTTAGCTGCCAGTCCCGTCTCAGCGGGATTTAAAAATCATCCTGCTCCGCAGTCCCTGCAGCTAAAGCGCTGGCTTACCCCTATCGTCACCCTCGCGAAGGCGGGGGTCCAGTGTCCTTTGCAGACATTTAAAAAACATCCTGCTCAGCAGTACCAGCAGCTAAAGCGCTGGCTTACCCCTATCGTCACCCTCGCGAAGGCGGGGGTCCAGTGCCCTTTGCAGACATTTAAAAACCATCCTGCTCCGCAGTCCCTGCAGCTAAAGCGCTAGCTTACCCCTATCGTCACCCTCGCGAAGGCGGGGGTCCAGTGTCCTTTGCAGACAGTTAAACACCATCCTGCTCCGCAGTCCCTGCAGCTAAAGCGCTGGCTTACCTCTATCGTCACCCTCGCGAAGGCGGGGGTCCAGTGTCCTTTGCAGACATTTAAAAATCATCCTGCTCCGCAGCACCTGCAGCTGAAGCGCTGGCTTACCCCTATCGTCACCCTCGCGAAGGCGGGGGTCCAGTGTCCTTTGCAGACATTTAAAAACCATCCTGCTCCGCAGCCCCAGCAGCTAAAGCGCTGGCTACAACGTTCGGTGTTGATTCTTAACTTGGCGCTTGGTGCTGGGCGCCGGGCGCTATATTTATCTCAACTTAACCAAATGAAAATGCTTTTTACCACGGCGTAAAATCACATAATGCTGCTGCAGGCGCGTTAACTGCTCGGTATCGGTAGTAATGACTTCGCCGTTAACCGCAATCGCGCCGTTGGCAATTAGCTCTCGGGCTTGGCGCAGCGAACTGGCAAGGGTACTGTCAACCAACAAGCGGCTGAGCATGGGAGCGGCAGCGCCTTCGATGTGCGTTAGTGGAATACCATCTTGCTCTAGCTGTCCAAACTCGGCCAAGCTTAACTGGCTAAAATCCCCACTGAATAACGCCTGACTAATACGCTCGGCACCCGCCAACGCCGCCGTACCGTGTACCAGCTCGGTGAGTTCGGCTGCCAACAAACGTTGGGCAATCGGTTTAGTATTGCTGGCGCTGTCTTGACGTTCAATATCGGCAATGTCAGCCACCGAACGCAGGCTGTAAAAACGTAAAAAGCGGTATACGTCAGCGTCGGCGGTATTCAGCCAAAACTGATAAAAAGCATAGGGAGATGTCTTGGCGGGGTCCAGCCACACGGTGCCGGTTTCGGTTTTACCAAACTTGGTACCATCCGCCTTGGTGATCAGCGGTAAAGTCAGACCAAACACCGTTTGCTGATTAAGACGGCGAGTCAAGTCGATGCCGCTGGTAATATTACCCCATTGGTCGTTACCGCCAATTTGCAGCGTACAGTTCTGCTCTTTATTCAGCACCGCAAAGTCGTAAGACTGTAATAGTGAGTATGCAAACTCGGTAAACGATAGCCCCTGATCTGGGCGCGCCAGTCGCTGCTTAACGGAGTCTTTAGCGATCATGGCATTAACAGAGAAATGCTTGCCGATATCCCGTAAAAACGCGAATAAATCCAGTTTACTCATCCAGTCAGCATTATTAAGCAAGCGCACTTGCTGGGGGCTTTCTTGGGCCTTCAGTAATGGGCTGATTTGCTGCTGCAAGTCGGCAACCCAACCATTGACCGTGTCGGCCGTGTTAAGACTGCGCTCACTGGCTTTAAAGCTGGGGTCGCCAATCATACCGGTGGCGCCGCCCACCAATGCCACCACACTATGGCCGGCTTCTTTAAAACGACGCAACATTAATAACGGCACCAAATGCCCAATGTGCAAGCTGCCTGCAGTAGGATCAAAGCCACAATAAATCACCCTAGGTTGCTGGCTTAAGTGCGCGCCAAGGGCGGCCGCGTCAGACTGCTGGGCGATTAAACCGCGATCATGCAGCTCTTGCAGCAATGCATTAGGCGCACAAGCAGGCTCAACATTAGGGGTAGTTACTGGCAGTGGTGCTACATCAGACATGGTGGGCTCTTTATAATTAACAAAGCATCATCCTGACCTAGCTCCCACCCACTTGCCTATGTCCTTTTAAGGACAGTTCGGGGTAAAATCACTTAGCGCCGAGCACCAAGCGCCCGACGCCCAGCTTAAAAATAAACACTAAACCTATTTTTGCCACGGAAGAACACGGAACAACACGGAAAAATTAAGATGAGATAAGAGCGAAAAGTGACTAAGGGATCTTATGGGGGTTAAAACAGCCGTCATCCTGATGACAATCAGGATTTCGCACTCAGCCGTCATCCTGATGCACATCAGGATCTCGTTTTTAACCTTCAAAGACAAAACAAGATACCGGAGCACGTCCGGTAAGACGGCTGAGGGCTAAACAAGATACCGGAGCACGTCCGGCATGACAGCATAGGGCGGTGCGTGTTTATGTTTAAGCCGTCATCCTGATGCACATCAGGATCTCGTTTTTAACCTTAAAAGGCTAAACAAGATACCGGAGCACGTCCGGTAAGACGGCTGAGAGCGAAACAAGATACGGCATGACGTAGAAGGGCCGCTCTTACCCATTAAATATTTTTTTCAGAGCTGATCACTATTTTTCCGTGTTCTTCCGTGTATTCCGTGGCAAAAATAGCTTTGGCTTTAATGTCGTGCCGTCCACTTCACTCTTCACTAGGACTTAGCCATGTCGATACTAAATGAAAATGACTATCAGCAGGCGCTGGCTAAGGCTATCAGTGCTATTGGCACCGTGGCATTTGTGCGTCGGCTGGCATCCTTGGTTGCTACCCAAGTCACCAGCGATTGCACCCTGATATTGAGCTATCGCAGTGGTGGGCCAGCGGTGTATTTGTATGACAATTTACAACATCGTCGCGACTTGTTGTTTCAGCAATACCTAAACGGTATTTATGCGCAAGATCCTTTTTATCAAGCCCTTAGTCGAGGCTTAAGTGAAGGCGTCTATGCACTGCGCACACTCGTAGCAGAGCAGGGCAGGGGGCCGCATTATATGGCGGAATTTTATCAGGCGACCGGCTGGCAAGAAGAACTAGGGTTAGTGCTGTCGTTACATAAAGGCCAATGGCTCACGCTATTTTTAGGCCGGCTAGCGGCAGTGCCTTTTAGTGCAGACGAACAAGCGCGGTTGCGACACTTGCTACCGATATTAAGTGCCTTATGCCGCCAGCATTGGCCAGCAACAAGTGACCTAATGGCGCTCTCTCCTTCAGTATCTCCTTCAGTACCTCCGCCAACATCATCTATAGATGAGTTAATAACGCCGCTGGCGCCAAACAAAATGCGCGCTCATGTAGACAGGGCGCTGGCCAGCTTTGGCAAGGCACGGCTCACCCCTCGCGAGCAACAAGTAGCGGCCTTGTTATTACAAGGCCAAAACAACGACGCCATCGCCCAACAGCTAGGCATCGGCGTAGGCACCGTTAAAAATCACCGCAAGCACCTTTACAGCAAACTACACATAGACAGCCAAGCAGCGCTATTTGCCCACTTTATTAACCATTTGATTACGAACGACTAAGCGCCCAGCGCCCAGCTTAAAAATAAACACTAAACCTATTTTTGCCACGGAATCCACTGAACCCACGGAAAAATTAAGATGAGATAAGAGCGAAAAGTGACTAAGGGATTTTATGGGGGTTAAAACAGCCGTCATCCTGACGCACGTCAGGATCTCGCACTCAGCCGTCATCCTGATGCACATCAGGATCTCGTTTTTAACCTTCAAAGGCTAAACAAGATACCGGAGCACGTCCGGCATGACAGCATAGGGCGGTGCGTGTTTATGTTTAAGCCGTCATCCTGATGCACATCAGGATCTCGTTTTTAACCTTCAAAGACAAAACAAGATACCGGAGCTGTCATGCCGGGCCACGACCCGGTACCGGCATGACGGCTGAGAGCGAAACAAGATACGGCATGACGTAGAAGGGCCGGTCTTACCCATTAAATATTTTTTCAGATCTGATCCCTATTTTTCCGTGGGTTCAGTGGATTCCGTGGATTCCGTGGCAAAAATAGGTTTAGTGTTTCGGTGGTTTTCAACCCAGTTGTCCAAATAACACTATCTAAGCGGCCATTTTATTCCGCTCAACCTCCTCGAGCTTACAGGGGTTAAGCGAGACGGGGCCGGCCACGGCCCAGTTTCGAGTATTGCCCGACCAGCGCCGAGGGTTCTGA
>NZ_JBHTJS010000036.1:0-191360 GCF_042676125.1 Oceanisphaera ostreae | reverse complement strand
GTATTCTGACGCCGTATAAGGATCGGTCAACCGATCGCCAAAATTTCTTAACTGATCGGTGTTACGCCAAATGGCAGGCTTTTTTATTGTTCGTCAGTATCAAATTATGATTTGACGTCTTCTTTAACTACAGGTCGTGCTGCCACACCCATTTTTAATGCCAGCCAGATAACCAATACTAGGCTTATCATCACCGAGAGAAAGTTGGTGCCCATCTCGGGGAACTGGGTGCGCAAAAATGCTGAATAGCCAAATACCCCAATCAAAAAAGCGAGCAAAGTACATAGAGGAGTATCTCCTTCCATGGGAGAGCTCAGATATTCCTGATATAGCATGTGGGCGGCTAGCGCCAACGCTATGATAGGGAAAACAGAAAACGCCAGCTGGCTAACACTTAAGGTAGCGAGGGTGGCATTACCACAAAGGCCAACTAACAGCGCTAACAAAATAGGTTTACGACGAATAGGTTTACTTACTGACATGGTCATCCTTCCTGATATAGGGCTTAGAGCCTCTTTGCTTTATTGTATGCATCTGCGCCCTTAGCAATGATCCGCAGTTGCAAGGTCATACGTTCAGCCAATGCCGACCGCTCATTTTCATTCATATCCAGTGCTTCTGCACCGGCACTAAATACGATAGTGACCATCGCTTGAGCCTGCATTTCAGCATAACTTCGGCTGGTTTGCTGCTTTTCTTCCAAATAGTCGGTCAGCTCGGCAGTAAAATGCTGAATTTCACGGGCCACTGCTTGGCGAAACGCCGCCGAAGTACCAGAACGCTCACGCAATAGCAGGCGGAATACGTCTGGGCTGCGTTCGATAAACTCCATAAAGGTTTTTATCGATATTTGAATAACACTACCACCATCGGCAATACGTTGACGAGCTTGACGCATTAATTGTCTTAGGGTGAGCCCACCTTCATCGACTAACGTCAACCCCAACTCTTCCATGTCTTTAAAGTGACGATAAAAAGAAGTTGGCGCCAGCCCCGCTTCTCGCGCTACTTCGCGCAAGCTTAAACTGGAAAAGCTGCGTTCGGCACTCAGTTGGCTAAAAGCCGCATCAATTAGAGTACGTCGGGTCTTTTCTTTTTGTTCTGCGCGAATACCCACGGTACACCAAGGTCTAGCATATTCAGACTGGAATCATACCCCTTTGTCGCTAAGCGGTCAGCTCTGTTAGTTTATTTTTTGATTGACCCTGCTGCTATTACAGTCAAAAATAGCGCACATCTGTTCGCTCAATGGACAATCAACATGCATAAACCCCCTATAATTTGGACCAACCTAGCCGTATTTTCTCTGACGGGACTAGCTGCAGTGGTATTAGTGCCTTGGTATGGCCTCGCACATGGCTTTGATGGCTGGCAATGGCTGGCCATGCTGGTGCTGTTCAGCTATAGCTGTTTATCTATTACCGCCGGTTATCATCGTTTATGGGCCCACAAAGCCTATGATGCGCATCCGCTGCTGCAATGGATATTTGCATTGGGTGGGGCACTATCGTTACAAAATTCGGCCTACCATTGGTGTGCCGACCACCGCCGTCATCATCGCCATGTCGATCACACCGACAAAGACCCTTACTCGGCTAGCCGAGGATTGTGGTTCTCACATATGGGTTGGATGCTGCGCCACTACAACACTCCAGACGATAGCAATATTGCCGATCTTAAACGCAACCGTATTCTGCAGTTTCAGCACAAATATTATCTGGTGCTAACGTTACTGATGAATCTCGGCCTGCCGTTGCTGCTGGGTTTCTGGCACGGTGATGTCTGGGGCATGCTGCTATTGGCTGGAGGCTTACGATTATTTCTTGGCCATCATGTCACTTTCTTTATTAATTCTTTGGCGCACTTTTGGGGCCGTCAGCCTTATACCAGCAAAAACTCGGCGCGAGATAACGACTTGCTGGCTGTGTTGACCTTTGGTGAGGGCTACCATAATTTCCACCACCTATTTGAGTTTGACTATCGTAACGGTATTCGCTGGTGGCATTACGACCCGACTAAATGGTTGATCCGCAGTATGAGCTGGCTAAAGCTAACATCTCGCCTGCGTACCTGCCCACCAGAACGCATTGAGCAAGCAAAGCTGGAACGCCGCTTCGAAATTGCTCGGCAAAAAATCATGAAGCGCCAGCAAAATGCCGATACCGAGCAGTGGCTAGCACTGTTGCACAGTGAATATGACCGTTTATTACTGCAGCTTAAAAACTACTACCAGATGCGCAAGCACTTACTGGACCTAAAGAAAAAGGCCGTGCGCTGTAAGTACGAAGAGTTACGACTACGACTGAGCTGCGATGAGTTGAAAGCCGCTTTTACTATTCAACGACGTAACTGGCTTAAGCTAACCACTCAGTTTGCGTAAGCCCAGCTAACCTCTTTGTATAAGGCGCAGCAATGCGCCTTATTTTTGCCTGAAAAGCAGCACTTCCTCACCAAGATCCCCTACTCCGTTCACTTCTCTTTGACAAAAACACTGCAAAATACCATAGTCACCGCTATTTTTGTTTATCAGCCGTTGTACATTTAACTTTACAGTCAGCAGGAGCAGCAAGACGTGGAAAAAAGAGCACAGTTCAGCAGCAAGCTAGGATTCGTAATGGCCGCCGCCGGTTCAGCCATCGGCGTGGGGAACATTTGGGGCTTTCCTACTCAGGCTGCCAGTAATGGCGGCGGTGCGTTTTTACTGGTCTACCTGCTGTTTATCTTTTTACTGGGCTACCCCATGTTGGTGGCGGAAATTACCATTGGTCGCCATGGCCAATCTAATCCCTTTCTTGCGCTGAAAACTCTCACTAAACACCCTTTAGGTAAGCCGATTGCCGGTTTGGTGGGCTTGGCCGCCGTGTTAACCGTGAGCTTTATTTTCACTTTCTATGCCATCGTCTCCGGTTGGTTTGTCTCTTATGCCCTAGCGCCCATTGCTAGCCTAGCCGGCGCCAGCAGCTCGGCCAGCTGGCTAACTGATTTTTCTACCTCTCGTAATGTGGTATTTACCCTCATTTTTGCCCTACTCAGCCTGTATGTGGTGAGCCGAGGCCTGGAACAGGGCATCGAAAAATGGTCGAGCCGCTTAATGCCCTTGCTGTTGGTAATGTTGGTGTTATTAACCGGTTATATGCTGCTGCAACCGGGTGCCAGTGAAGGCCTGAAAGTCTATCTGGTGCCGGACTTTTCTCGCGTCTTAAATGGTGACGTTCTAATTGGCGCTCTGGGTCAAAGCTTTTTCTCGTTATCGCTAGGTGCGGCGGTAATGATGCTATATGGCTCTTATCTAGATCGTCAGGCCAATATTCCGGCACTGGCAGCTCAAGTTACTTTATTAGATACGGGCGTGGCTTTTATGGCGGGTCTGCTGATCTTGCCAGCTATGTATGTGGCACAACACAACGGCGTGACCATTTTTGCTGACGACGGCAGCCTGCTCAGCTCCGATACCTTAGTGTTTTCGGTATTACCTGCCTTGTTTGACAGTATGGGCGCCGCGCAATATCCGGTGGCGTTCGCTTTTTTCTTGCTAATGATAGTAGCCGCCCTCACCTCTGCTATTTCGATGCTAGAGGCCCCGGTCTCTTTAGTGTTGGAATCTACAACGTTGTCGCGGATAAAGGCTACTTGGCTGGTTACGGCGGTGTGTACGCTGTTTAGCATCGTGATTGTCTTTAACTTTGGCAGCTTGTTTGGCTTGGTGATTACCGCTACCACTCAGTATGCCCAGCCACTGGTGAGCTTATGCATTACCCTTTATGCGGGTTGGGTGTGGCAGCGCAATGCGGTATTGGCAGAATTGAAAGCCGGCTATCCCGAGATAGAGCAAGGTTTATTCTGGAAGATTTGGCCCTGGTACGTACGCTTCGTCTGCCCAGTGCTCGTACTGGTGGTGATTATTCAGTCTTTTAACTAAGAGAAAGCGGTACGCCTAACGCTGTACGCCATACGTTAAAGATGACCAAGAGAAAGCGGTACGTCTAACGCTGTACGCCATACGTTAAAGATGCCCCCTGTTTGGGTTTTTACGTACGGCGTATAGCGTACGGCGTACCGCTGTATTTACGCCAGCGCCAGCAGGAAGGCGTATTCTCTTGCTAGATCTCGATAAGACTCAAAACGTCCAGACTTACCCCCGTGTCCGGTTTCCATATCGCAACACAGCAGCAATAAATTGCGGCAGGTTTTCATCTCTCGCAACTTAGCCACCCACTTGGCCGGCTCCCAGTATTGCACCTGTGAGTCATGTAATCCGGTAGTGACCAGCAAGTTAGGATAAGACTGCGGCTGCACCTGATCGTAGGGGCTATAGGATTTTATATAGTGGTAATACTCAGGCTCTGCTGGGTTACCCCACTCATCAAATTCGCCGGTCGTTAAAGGAATCGACTCATCCAACATAGTGGTGACCACATCAACAAAAGGCACATCGGCGACTGCACCCTTAAATAATCCAGGTGCCATATTAATCACCCCCGCCACCAGCAGACCACCGGCACTACCACCTGCAGCAAATACGCGGCTTTTATCGCCATAACCTTGATCGATTAGCGTTTGGGTGACGTCAATAAAATCATTAAAGGTATTTTGTTTATTCAGCAGGCGGCCTTGCTCATACCAATCACGCCCCAGCTCTTCGCCACCACGCACATGGGCGATGGCGTATACAAAACCGCGGTCCAACAAGCTCAAACGCGCCGAGCTAAAGTCAGGGTCCATACTGGCCCCATACGCCCCATAGGCGTAAACCAACAACGGATTGCCCGCCAGTGACTTAAACAAGTCAACGCGATACACCAGCGATACCGGCACCTTAGCCCCATCGCGGGCTGTCACCCACACTCGCTCGCTGCGATAACGCTCGGCGCTAAACTGCTCGCCTACGTATTCTTGTTTTAGCTCGCGTCGCTGTTGGGTGTCCATATTCACTTCATACATAGTCACCGGCCGCGTTAGCGACGAGTAGCCATAACGTAACCAAGCGCTGTCGGCTTCGGCATTAACCCCAAGCCAAGTGACATAAGTGGGATCATCAAATCGGATATGATGCTCAGTGCCATGTTGGCGATGAATTTGACGCAGCTGTATTAACCCTTCGCAACGCTCTTCTAGCACTAGCCAATCGCGAAACAGGGTGAAATCCTCTAGCAGTACGCTTGGCCGCGCGGCAATTAACGACTGCCACTGCAATACATCCCACGACGCTGCGTCACCATCATCGGCCTGGTACAGACCAAAGTTCACACCGTCTTTATTAGAGCGTATATAAAATTGCCCCTGATAATGCTCAACATCATATTCATGGCCGCGTTTACGTGGCAAAAACGTTTGCACTGGGGCAGTAGGCTGGTTTGCAGACAATAAATTAACTTCGCTGGTCACCGTGCTCCAGGCGCCAATCACGATGTAGTCGTTAGAGCGGCTTTTATAAATACTGGTATAAAAGCTATTGTCGGTTTCTTCATACACCAACACATCTTGGCTTTGCGGGGTGCCTAACGCATGACGATAAACCTGATAAGGTAGCAGCGTTTCTGCATCTTGCTTAACGTAAAACAGCGTTTGGCTGTCGTTGGCCCACACTAAGTTGCCAGAAGTATTTTCCAGCACCTCATCATGCTGTTTACCCGCTAATTGTTTGTCATCGGCAAGAGATTTAAAACGAATTTGGTACTGGCCGCGCGACACAAAGTCTTCGGCAAAAGCCAATATGCGCTGATCGGGGCTAACTCCCATTTGGCCTTGGTCGTAATAGGCATGGCCCTCTGCGCGCTCGTTACCATTAAGCAACACTTGCCGCTGCTCTGGCAGGCCATCAAGGTGACGCTCAATAATCGCGTACTCTAAACCCTGCTGAAAACGCGTTTGATACCAGTAACCATTTTTTAGATAAGGCACCGAGCTGTCGTCTTGGCGAATGCGGGAAATCATTTCTTGATACAGGGTTTCTTGCTGGGATTTCAGCGGCGCTAGCATCAGCTCTGCATATTGGTTTTCTTGCTCTAAATAGGCGAGCACCTGCGGGTTGTCTCGTTCGTCATCACGCAGCCAATGATAATTATCGATACGCGCATCATTATGGCTAGTAAGGATATGAGGAATTTTTTTGGCAACCGGTGGTTCTATTGGCACATCGAGACCTTTTAAGAGAAGAAAGCTGTACGTTGTACGCCATACGCCATATGGAAAAAGACAAGCTTGGGCCGGGCATTCACAATAAAAAAGCCGGCCCTACAAGAGTCGGCTTTTATATTGAACGTACCGCGTAAGGCTTATAGCGTAAGGCGCTATTTCTTGCGCCAGCTGCCGTCGGCTAGCTGGATGTAGTGCCCACTCTGGGTGCGCTCTACGTTTAACTGCCCAGCGCGGCGCTGCACCACGGTAAGACTCGTGCCAGTGCGCTGTGCTATGTATTGATAACTAGCTAACCGCTTACGATTAATGTCATTAGCTACGGCCGCGACTGCACCACCGCCTTGTACTACTCCCACTAAGCCATTCAATTGCTCACCCACCAAACCTTGTTGCTTGGCTTGTTGCAAATCTAGCGCCCAAGCCGACCAGCTAAGGCTTGCTACCAATACTATTATCAACCACCGCATAGTCACTCCTTAGAACAAACCCTGCTCTTGCTCAAACAACTGTTCTAGCTCTTTATCAACTCGAACCCGAATTTCGTGATCAACCTTTACGTTCAAATTAACGGTTATGGGCTTGTCTGGTATCATGATTTCTACTCGGGGCGTACAGCCGCTTAGCAATAATAGGCCCACTATGGCCATGTATTTCATCATTTTATTTGCTCTCCCCCTGAAATCTGGCTGGTAGTTGTTCACTCAAATCTTGGGCAAAGCGCAGACTAGCGAGCAACTGTAACAGGTTTTCTTGATGGTGATAATTGAAGTTAACGGGGTGCATTTTGCCCATTACTGGCGCGCGCCCCTGTAAACGCGTATCCACCGTGGCCTCGCCAGTACGTGCCATTGAAATAGTGGCGCTAAGTTGGTCGTAACGCAAATCGCTTAGTAAACCTAAGGTTAAGCCCAGTGATATATTAGCCTCGCCGGTTGCTGCGAGTTGCTGATTCGCTTTATAAGAAATCCAGCCTTGATCACTATGAGCCCGGCCTTGAGTGACGCTAATGCCACCGTCATATGCAAACGGCAACCGGCCGTGCAGTTGGCCACTACCGGTTAACCCGTCCACATTGGCGTAACTCAATATTTGCTCTAATGAGATATCACTGGCATGTAACTCGCCACTGGGTTTACTGGTTAGCGCCATGGGCGACAACGCAAGTTGTCCACCTAGCGCTTGTGCCGTTAACCCCGACAGCCAAGGCCCTTGTTGATGCCAACGTAGCGCCGCATTAATATCAGTAATGGGCACTCCTATCTCGAGTTTAGCAATTGATAAAGCTTGAGGCCCTACGCTCTGCAGCCCCTTTTGGCTCCAGAGCAACTTAAGCTTAGCCGCCACTTGCTCGGCCAGCATATCGCGATAACCAAATTGCCCATCTTGCAGCTCAGCTTGCACCATTAAAGGCTGCTTGTTATCGAGTAGATGAGGCGCCGAGAGCGATAAACGTAATTGCCCTGCTTGCGGTGCTAGCCCCACCGGCAGGTTCAACCAAGAGTCTAACCACGACCAGACACTGACGGCAGACCAGCTCTGAGTTGGAATCTCCAGTGCCAATTCATTACTTCCCTGCAGTTGGCTGCTTCCACCTAAACCGCCCTTATTTAAACCACTGTCACCTAAACCATAACGCCAATTGCCTCTCAGCTGTAAGTCTGGGGCCAGTTCAAGTAGTACGGTACCGCGTAGCGGATTATTCTGCTCACCGCGCAGTTGTAACGCGGCAGCTGGCAAGCGCTGCTGCTGCCATTGCCCTTGCTGCCAGCTCAGCCTCGCTTGCCAAGGTTTGTCTAACTGCAAATCGCCCTGAGGCACCAGCTTTAGCTGTTTTAGTGTCAGGTTTTTCCACTGCAAACGATCTACCGTGAGTTGTGAGCGGGGGCTTAACTGCCACTGACCTTGGCGCAGCTCTGCGTTTAACGCCAGCTGCCAATTACCCGCCAAGGGCGCTGGCAAAGAGCCCGCTACCTGTAACGTGAAGGGTTGTTCGGGTTGCCAGCCGCCACTAAGTTGCACGGGCTGGCGTAAACTTGGGGTCAGTAAGTGCCCCGGCAGCTCACCACGCCAGCGCCAGCCCGACTGCTTGGGCATAATACTCAGTTGCGTGGCACCGGCATCGGTCTGCCATAACACGTCAAGATGTTGCTGCTGGTGATGTAGCTTAGCAGGCCCACTGATCACGCCTTCGGGCAGGTGTAACGTCAGGGTCTCTATTTCAAAATCAATGGCTGGCAAGGTAAGTAACAAGGATAACGCATCGGCGGGATCAACGGTCTGAGTATCATGGGGGTCAGGTTGGCTACGCGAGCAGGTTAAATCTAAACTTAGGCTAGCTAACCGGCCGCTCAAATGCCCCTCATCAAGCGTAATGGTCAGCCCGCTTGCCGTTTCTTTGGGGCAGGCAGGCACAGTGGCTCGTTTGAGGTTGGCTTGTACTTGTAAATTAGGTGGCAAAAGCGCCAGTGCGGGAGTCGAAATCAGCCACAGCGCAAATAACAGCCCAGTTAACGGCATGCTCAACGTCACACTCAATCGCACTATTAACAGCTCCCTTAATAATGGCCATACTCTGTGTATCGTTAGCTCATTTAAGAGCCATTTTCATCGAACTAACGTGCACCTTTTTATTAAAGATTAGCCGCAACAAAAAGAACAAGGAGACCCAATGAGCAAAATTATATTTTGGGGCATCATTCTGATTGCCATCATCGTTATTGGACGACGACTCTACACATATCTCCACAATAATGCTCAGTCTGAACGCAGCGTGGCAGTGCTCGTCGTCGATAAAAATTATCGCGAATTCATGGGACAAACTCATCAGCAACAAACCGAGCTACCGCCACCAAAAATTAACTATTATGTGACCTTTCGTCCGCTAGAAGGTGCTGAAGAACGTCAATTTCAAGTAAGCCAACACCTTTATGAACAACTCCAACCCGCACAAACCGGCACCCTCGTTTTTAAAGGCAGTCGTTTTATTGCCTTCGAGATGGATAGTTAGCCAGGGTAGCGACTGAATACCGCCGTATTACCCTGCTTATCAAAGCTTAAAACTTCATAAGGAGAGCCAGGGATGTCCATGCCTGGCGCACTTTGTGGCATGCCAGGAATCGTCAAGCCTCGAACCTCAGGCTGCTGTTGCAATAATTGTCGTACGTCGGCAGCTGGCACATGCCCCTCAATCACGTAGCCATCGATCAAGCCGGTATGGCAAGACGCAAGCTCTGGGCGTACACCGGCGAGCTTTTTTATCGGAGTCATATTATTGTCATCAATAACCGTGACCTCGAAGCCCGAGTCTTGCATATGAGTGACCCAGTCCTCACAACAGCCACAGATAGGTGATTTATATACGGTGAGTGGTGCAGCCAGTACCGGCACCGACAGTAGGGTCGCCACCAAACCATAAAAAGACTTTTTCAGCATAATATTCCTTATTGTTCGTTAGGCTTTCCGCATGCGGCACTCAAGATAAAGGGACTCACCGCTCAGTGTTTGGATCTTGTTCTGTATTTCACACTACCACAAAACCGGTTCCTGCTATCATAGTGCCATCTTAATTGTATTTCGCGGAGTTACTATGTCTTACATGGCCATTAAACATGCCCACATGATGTTTGCGCTAATTAGTATTACCCTCTTTATATTGCGCGCCTGGTTGGCGGTACCCTCGCCTGCTCGCATCAAGAGTAAATTTTTAAAAGTAGCCCCCCATATAGTCGATACACTGCTACTGGCGTTAGGCATCTGGCTGGCCGTATTAAGTAGCCAGATACCCTTTGGCAATAGCCCCTGGCTTACCGCCAAGGTGATTGGGCTAGTGCTGTATATTGTAGTTGGCACCATCGCTATTAAGCGCGGCAAAACTCGTGGTCAACGCTTGATCGCCACGTTGGCCTCTATTGCTATTTTTACCTACATCTACGGCGCTGCCGTAAGCAAATCGCCATTATCTTGGCTAGCACTTAGCTAAAATATGCAACGACCAGAGGCTATTGCTGCCTCTGGTCGTTTATCGCTCGTTAACACCTGCGACATCAAGGCACATTAGTAACAGGCTCGACCACGGGGTAAACTGGAAACTCGCCTAACGCCAGCCATGACCATTCATTTTCTTGATATAAAGCATTGCTAGAGCGCGGGTCCAGCATCAAGGCGGCAAGCGGTGCAAGTGTCTGGCTCATGGGAACTAACAAGTCGCCCCGCTGCAAAGTCACTGTATCTTGGGTCACCTCCACTTCTACCTGCACCTTTTCCCGCACTCCAGGCCGAGTCTCCGGTTATTTCCCATATCGAACTGCGCCTCAACGTCCGTTAGTCAGCACCCGCTTCCAAATTCCCGACTCGTGCGCGTCATACACCACATCCGGATTAAAACGATGCAAGGCATCCACTAATAACCGAGTTTCTCTGGCTTGCAGAGCCACATAGTCAATATTGGTATTGTCGTTGTCAGCATTGTGCCGAGAGGCCAAGTCTCGGCCGTCAGGGTTCGCCATGGCCATCAGTACCAGATTCATCCGCGACAACAAGCCCGGATGCTGTACCGCCACTAGCTCGCGCGCCAACTGCAGCATGGCCTCGGCTCCTGCCGGCTCGTTACCGTGTTGCGAGCCAAATATCATCACGGTGGCTTTATCGGCTTCGCTGGCAGAGTGCTGTAAAAAGCCAGCCGAGCTAGAAAGCAAGAGTGCTTCTAGCGGTCGGCCACCAGCCGAAATACCCAGTTGCACTAATTTGGCGTTATCCGAGGTCTTATCCAAGGTCGCTAGATAGTGGCTAATCATTTGGCTATCGGGTAGCGACTGTTTCTTTGCCTGCTCGAAGGGCGTTTTCGCGACCGAACCTGCCCAAGCCAAGCAGCTTGAAAAGAGTAACAACAGCATGAACATTTTCATCTCAGCCTCAACAAGGTCTTTTAACTTCAATTACTTACATACATAAACACAGAATTGAGATTATGGCTAGATAGCGTCAGAAACCGACCATAGAAACGAGAGTGTATACAAACAGCGACAGTCTACCTCGAAAAAGATGCGACAGAAGTTGTCACACCCTTAATCTAGGATAGAATCATACCAAGCAAGAGGGCATCACCATGAGTAAGAAGCTATTAAGACAATTGACCCTGGCGCGCTGTGTTCCTTATCGTCCGTACAAGCTGACCGCACGCCAGCTGCAAGTAAAGCTAGAAGAAGAAGGCATTCAGGTAAGTTTGCGCACCGTACAGCGTGACTTAGAAGAGATGTCTGGCATGGGCCTATTTGATCTCACCTCCGATGACCGTAGCAAACCCCACGGCTGGTGTTTTGAACGCAATGGTTTAAATGATTTTGCCAACTTTATGCCGCTTGGCTTGGCGATGGCGCTTAAGACCTGGAACGACCAGGCCGCAGACCTACTGCCCGCTAGCGTATTAGCCGAATTAAACCCGATTATTGATAAAGCAAATCAGGTAATTAAAGACAGTAAAAGCGAATTGGCCAGTCGCTGGACAGAGAATGTAGTGCGCTTACCTAAGCCGTTTGCTGGCAGCCCAGAGATACGCCGCGCCACCACGATTCGTGATGCACTATGGCGCGGTCGTAAGTTTAGTGCCGAAATTAAGCGCGTCATTAAAGGCCGCACCGTGTGGCTGCGTTATGAGCAAGTGAATCCATTGGGCATTGTTGGCCGCAAAGACGGCACCATGCTGTTATGCACCGTATCGGATATGGACCCTAAAATTTACGGCATTTCCTTTGAAAATATCAAAGAAGTGGAACTCACCAGCCGCCCAGTGATGCAGCCACGTGAATTTAGCGTCAATAAATTGATACGCGAAAAAGGTTATCACGAAGAGTCCGACACCATTCATTTTGTGGGTCGAATTACTAATCCAAATCGTGCCATTATTGAAACGGCTATTCCGGGCAACAACCCTAGGTTGACCCGTTACGACAAGCAGAGCATGATGGTGGAAACTGAAGTCAAAGATTCCCCTGAATTTCGCCGCTGGCTTACCGATATGGCGGGAAAAGTTGAGATACTGGCACCAGAGTCTCTAAAAAATAGCTAAGCTATTTATTATCACCTTAATTTGCAAGGGCTGACTAATTCAGCCCTTTTGTTTTCCACGGAGTCCCGGATGAACGACCATCTCCTTTTTGAACCGGCCGAAGCAGATTGTGACGCTATTAATATCAGTGTAATTGGCGTTGGGGGCTGCGGTGGTAATACCGTTAACCTATTAGCCGATAGCACTTTGCCCGAACGCGTTAATATTGTGGCAATGAATACCGATGCCAAAGCATTACAGCAAAGTCGCGTTGAGATCCTGCAACTGGGTAAAGTACTAACCCGCGGCTTAGGTGCCGGGGCGCAAGCTGACATTGGTCGACAAGCAGCAGAAGAAAGTCTTGATGAAATCCGTGCCCATTTAAGGGGCGCGGATTTATGCTTTATTACCGCCGGCATGGGCGGCGGTACAGGCACAGGTGCAGCGCCTATCGTCGCTCAAATAGCACGAGAGCTTGGCGTTATGACAGTAGCAATTGTCACTCGGCCCTTTGCTTTTGAAGGTAAACAGCGCGCTAAAGCTGCAGACGCAGGGCTTGCCGTGCTCGCCGAACACACCGATGCATTATTGGTGCTACCCAACGATTATCTGCTCAAAGTGCTGGGTGCCAAAACACCGTTACTACAAGCGTTTACCGAAAGCAGCAGAGTGATCCAAAATGCCGTTAAGGGTTTGGCCGATATTATTGGTCAAACCGGCCTTATCAATATCGACTTTGCCGATGTGCGCACCATCATGCGCCAGCAAGGCAAGGCGGTGATGGGTATAGGTTTGGGTACCGGTGCCAATAAGGTAGCAGATGCAACATTACAGGCCTTAAACAATCCGCTACTCGAACGCGTAGAACTAGAGCGTGCGCGCGGCGTGCTGTTAAACGTGGTGGCATCTATGGATATTGGCCTGGATGATTTTCAGAAGATTGGTGATCAGGTTGCCGAGTGCGTGGGGGAATATGCCACCGTCGTGTCGGGTATTAGCTTAGATCCCAACTTAATCGATAGTATACAGGTGACTATGATTGCAACGGGCATACAGCCACAGCAAGCAACCATAGCGCCGACTCAGCCACAGCCGAAAGCACAGTCCGCCGCTGAGCATCCTACCGAGCCAACGCCTGAGGGGCTAGACATTCCAGCCTTTTTGCGCCAACGCCAACAATAACGACAAAGGCCGGTGCAATGCACCGGCCTTTCACTATCTGAGTTCCGTTGTCAGCTTAGCTAAACACGTTTAGACACCAAGTGATAGCTGGTATCGCTACGATATCGATCAGTACGGCTCCGCATAACGGTGCCACGATAAAGGCCTTGTGCGAGAACACCTTGTAACGATCACATACCGCTCCCATATTGGCCACAGCATTGGGCGTCGCCCCCAAACCGTGCCCAACAAAACCGGCGCATAATACCGCTGCATCGTAATTACCACCCATCAGTCGGAACATCAGGAAGACCGCCAGCAATATGATGGCTAGGGTTTGTACCACCAGAATAATCAGCAATGACCAGCCCAGATCAGCCAGCTGCCATAGCTGGAGCGACATCATCGCCATGGTCAGAAATATCCCCAAACAAAAATCGCTAACCACATGGATGGCGTTGTCGGGCAGCGTCAGCAGAGCAAACTTCTCGTTCAGATTACGCAGCACAATAGCGATAAACATGGCGCCGACATAAGACGGCAGAATGATATCGAAGTCCGCGCGCAAATAACCACTCAGCCACAAACCGGTAATCATGGTACACAGCACCACCGCCAGTATTTTCAACAACAGCACACCAGTAATGGGAGTAGGTACCGAGCGCTCCGCAGCTTGCAGCTCTTTTAGATCATGTACCTGTTCTGCATGAATATCGACCTTGTGACGATTGATCAGCAGTCGGGCCACCGGGGCGCCCAGCAGACCTCCGGCCACCATGCCGAAGGTGGCTGAGGCCAAGGCGGCGGTAGTGGCACCCGTCACACCCAGCGCCTCGGCCTCAGGCCCAAAAGCCGCTGCGGCACCGAAGCCCCCTTCCAGAGAGACGGCACCGGCCATCAGACCGAGTAGCGGGTGTTCGCCCAGCAAGGTAGCTATGCCGATCCCCAACCCATTCTGCAGCAACGCCAATCCCCAGCAGGCAACCAAGTAAATCCCCAGCACCTTGCCGCCTTTTTTCAGTAAAGCCAGGCTACCACCTAGGCCGACGGTTGCAAAAAACGCAATCATCAGAGGTGTTTGCAGAGCCGTATCGAACTGGAACTCTACCCCTCCCCAGCTACGGGCGACCCACACTACCAAAGCGAAACCGAAGCCGCCAATCACTGGGGCCGGGACGCACAACTGGTGGAGCAGACCCACCTTGCGCTGTAATACCAGACCCAGCATCAGCAGCAAGGCCGCCAGAGCCGTGGTGTTCATCACATCAAGAGTAATGAGATTCATTTTATTTCCCTATATCTACAACTAATTACAATGTCGGCCCAAACCAGAGCCGACAAACAGGGTCAGCCGGCAAGCCGGGCCAACAGGCGCGCGGCCACACGGGCCGTGCTTGAGTAGCGATCTCGAGCCGGGTTCAGCTCGGCGATATCGGCCATCTTCATTTTGTTGCTGGATTTGATGCGCTCCAGCGCATACTCCAGCAGCCCCAGATCCATGCCTCGTCCGGCCGGAGCACTGACGCCCGGCGCCAGACTGGCCGGTAGTACATCCAGACAAACAGTGACATACAGCAGGTCGACCTCGGCAATAGCCTGATCCAGTGCCGCATTCAGTGGCTGCAAATCCCAGCCATTCAGCTCTTCATCCAGCACGATACGGGTATTCAGCTGGCTCGCGCGTTCGAATAGCGCGTCGGTATTGTGGTAACGGCTGACGCCGATACAGGTGTAATGAAACGGCAGTCCGCGTGCTTCGCACAGGGTGGCACATTGATTGAAAGGGGTGCCAGAGCTGGCGCGTGCCGAGCGACGCAAATCCAGATGGGCATCGAAGTTGATGATGCCGATACGCGGAGTTTCTTGCTGGCGGCACTGGTGCTCCACCAAACCACTAAAGCTGGCATAGCCAATCTCGTGACCGCCGCCAAGCCCTATCACCCGGTGTCCAGCATCCATGAACGCCGCCACCTTGTCGGCATACAGCGCCTGAGCCGCTTCCAGCTCATCTCCATGACAATGCACATCGCCACCGTCATAGAGAGGCGTATCCAGATGCCAGGCTAGGTTTGCGGTGGCAGCCCGCAGCGCTTGCGGTCCGGCGGCGGCGCCCACCTGCCCCTGATTGCGGAGCACACCGGCATCACAACAAAAGCCCAGCAATACTAGGCCGGGGATCTGCTCACCCTCTGCAGCCTGCACCTGCTGGTGCCAGCGTCGGGCCAGATCACCTTCTTCGTGATCTACCCGTCCCTGCCACAGAGACATATCGGCGGCACTATATGCGGTTTGTTTCATTACGCTTCCTCACTAAATTGACTAATTGCTCATGGCGCCCAAGCGTGCGGCGGTATCGCAGACCCAGCGGCCCCACTGACTCTGGAGTGCACCGACCCGCTCCACAGGAGCCATCAGGCTGATGGCGCCGAGCAGATTATCTCGGCTGCCCAGTACCGGTGCACTAACACCCCAGACTCCCTGATCGATTTCACCTTGTGATACCGCGTAACCCTGCTCCCGAACCTGCTCCAGCGACTGAATCATCAGGGTTCGCTCTGCCGGCGGCAGTTCCGCCAGTATCTGCTCGCGCAGCGTCTCGTCCATAAACGCCAGCAAGGCCCTAGCACTCGCGCCGTAGCGCAAGGGTTGGGAATAGCCTTTCTGGTAGCAACAACGCAGAGCCTGAGAGCTGTCGATCATCTCAACACACAAGGCACGATTGCCGGAAATCATCATCAGGGCGGCACTTTCTCCCGAGCGCTCCGCCAGCTCGGCCAGCAAGGGACGAGCCCAGGTCAACACGCTGTTCTGATGTTCGAAACCGGCCGCCAGCTGCACCGCCATAGGCCCAGGTGCATACCTGCCGCTTTGCCGCTCCTGCACCAGTGACCAGCGGCACAGCACCGCCAGATAACGATAGGTGCTGGACAATGGCAGACCGGTCAGCTCGGCAAGTTCGCGGGCGGTAACGGCACAGGGGGCCGTTACCAGAGATGACAACAGCGTAAACACCTTGTCCTGAGAGCTGATTTTGATGGTCATGATCCTCTCCTTGCGGCGCACATTGCCTGATAAATCGACGATGTAAACTTACGTTCTCAAAATACGGGAATATAATGTAAATATAGTGCTATTTTTCTAAAAAATGCGGCATAAATCACCATGATTTAACATTTATACCAATCTAAGTAAAAATCTGATCTAGTTTAAAATCGGATACGAGAGAAAACAGAGTCAGCTCCCACGACACGCCACTGGGCTAGCCATCTTTGCTGGGTAACGGCTGCGAATATTCACAGGATATTCGTTCCAATACTCAACAAAGATACACGGCAGCAAGCTGCCCCCTGCAGGCTCAGGAAATGCCATCCCTGGCATTGTCACGGTCGTGGGAGCCGATCTCTGTTGCCTCTCCTTAAGCTCTGAGCTGTCTGTAAAGCGCACCAACAGGCGACCTCGCAGCCTAGGGACGGATAAAGAGATCGGCTCCACCGACCATCACATAACAGGGATGTTATGTGTTTGAGCGTCACACGGATGTGCTTGCAGCGGGTCGGTGGAGTTGACTCTTTGTTCGGCTTTTATATAAACAAAAAAAGAGCAGTTAGTTTTCCAGATTGGTATTAGATTAGATAGATTGCAGATGGGAAGCAGGAACGAAACAGTCACAAACGGCGCCAATGGCACCATCATCTTGAAAGAAGGATAGATAGACAGAAAAAAACAGACAAAAAAAGGGCAAGCCAATTGGCTTGCCCGCGATGAAGAATACCAGCTGATTATTCGATTCACCAATGCGAATAACTGAACTTCGAAAGCAATACAGGGTCTCAGTCGCCATTAAATAACTAAGTGCCTTAAAAGCCTAGCCTTGTATCGTCAGTATTTGATATTGCTCGCGTTATTAATCATCGGCGGAATAAAAGCGTGAGGATGCTCACACCTTAACTCACACTTCAAATATCAAGTCCACCCATACCAGGCGATGATCTGAGCTGGCTCGACTGTCTGGCCAACCGCGTTTATTCCAAAACAGTTCAGCATTCACCTTATTCCGCTCTGGCCAATATACGCCACTGGCTAATGCCTGAAGACCCGCACTCGGCAGCACATAATCTAGCCGCAACCCTTGGCTATGGGTCCAGTACTTAGGCGAGCCCATCCGAGTGTTTGTTTGCTGCAGTGCAAAGCCGCCACGAGCCGCTGGCCGCAATCGGCCTAGTGCTACCGATTGATTAAGCGCCGGATCGGCCAATAATCCCTGAATGCCCTCACGAAAACCGTCACCATCTGTTGGATCGGCATTTAAGTCACCCAAAATAACAAAATCGGCACCGGCCTCTAGCCCGCCTTGCTTGCCACTATCGTCTATTAAGTAATGTCCTTGGGGACTGCGAATATAATCATGCCACAGCCTTAACTCATCATGATTGCGGCAGCTGTTGCGCCGTTCTGGCCCCTCATTGATAGGCGGCGCAGGATGACAAGCCAGAAGATGCAGCACTCGGCCATTGGGTAGCTGCACTGGTAGGTCGAGATGATTTTTAGAGGACAGCGGTAATATATTCAGCACATCGGCACTGTAATAACAACCTAGTTCCTTTTGCGGTAAGCGCGCGTTAGGCATATCACGCCATAAAAATTGGCGAAAACTACGCTGTTGCTCAAGTAATAACGGAAAGCGCGATAACACCGCAAAACCATATTGCCCGTGAAAGGCACCAAAGCCTAAACCGTCAGCAGGTAAACTCGGACGCCCCTGACCGTGTAGCGATAAAGGCGACAACATCCCTGTATTGGTGGGAACTAAGTAGCAATAAGGATAATCAATACCTTGTTCTCCTTTTGCCAGATAATCACGGCAAAACACCTGCAAATGCCCGTCATTGAAACCTTCGCCATCATGATCAAATTCATTAAGTAGCACGATATCGGGCCTAACATGCTGTAAAATGCGGGCAAGATTCTGAGGTTGGCGATGGTCAGCCGCTAGATCTGCCGCAAGTTTTCCTGGCTGAGAACGATTTAGCGCCACATTAAAAGTGGCGACTCTCATTTTTAATGGCAACATCATGAGCGTAACTTGCCTTTATGGTTCAAACTGTCATTATTCATTAAATATTGCTTTCAAGGATGAAAAAGATGTTCAGCAATATGCTACTTGTTTCTCTCGCATTGTTCGCCTTGCTATATCTGTTGCGTCGCCGTCAAGAGCGCTTTTTAATTACCATTGAAGGTGCCCACGTTAAGGTAACTCGTGGGCAGCCACCCCAAGCGCTAGTGCTGCATTGTCGGCAATTGATTCAAGATGCGTATGTGTTGCAGGGAACTATTCGTGGCCTAAAAAAAGGTAACGAGATAACCCTTAGCTGCTCTCGCAGCATTCCGGCTTCTTATCGCCAAAATCTTCATTTATTTTGGCAGCAACAATGATAAAGAGTCAGAACATGCTTCACCAACGCTATCTCCCTATGAAATAATTTAAAATTATCTCAATGCTCTTGACCTGAACTCTATTTCCCGCTTTGCTGGGTATATTATTCTTAATGAGGTTAACCTATGAAGCTTTATCCTTTATTACTTTGTGGCCTTTTAGCTGCTTGTTCTAGCCAGCCGTCTTCTGAGAAGACCAGTAAATCTGAGCCTAACACCAAGGCAAACTCTAGCCAGAACCAACCTGCTCAGCAAATTGTTCCTAAAGGAGAATTCGCCCAAATTGATGTGAAGAAATCTCAGCAAGCTATGGATGCAATTACTAGCGGCAAAGGCGAGACCGTCAACGACATACTGAAAAACCCGAATGCTTATGTGCCGCCCGTCTTATATCTGATCTCGGCCATCATGTTCGATAACGACTATCAGGATCAGGCTACCTTCTGGTTTTATGCGGCCCAGCTGCGCGCGCGCAGTGATGCAAATAAATCTGGCGATAACACAGCTCATGCCGCCGTTAGTCAGCTAAACCAGCGCTTTGGTGTGAATATCACTCCTTATTCGATGAGCAATCCCGACCGTTTGAAATCGATAGTTAGCCAAGTATTAGAGTGGGATAGCGAGCAAACTCGCAACTACGATGCGCGCTGGATAGCATTACAAGGCAAAGACGTGACCACCGAAACCAAGGTTAACTTCGCCCCTAAAGAAAAATGGGAAGAAATTAACGCGCTCACTCGTAGCCAGTTTCGCCAAGGTCTAGAGCAAGCACTCACCAAAATACAGCAGCCAGCTGCCCAGTAATACCCACTTTTTTCAAGTAAATGTTATTTACATCCCGGCTTTGCCGGGATGTTTTGCTTGATAGCCCGCGCGAGCCAAAAAAGACGGGCGTCACACTCTTCCTCACTAAGATAAGCATAGTCTTAAATAAGCGCGGTGATCCGGTTAGAATACTCCCATACTTAGCTCACAGGAGAACACATTCATGAGCCGCTTACACTCTAGGCCCATTAAAGTTTGGGACTGGTCTATTCGGGTTTTTCACTGGTGCTTACCCGTACTGCTGTTTTTATTATGGTATTCGGCAGGCGACGATATGGACCGGCACATGCTGTTTGCACAAGCTTTGCTGGCCTTGATCACCTATCGCATTGTCTGGGGCTTTATTGGTACTCCTTATGCGCGTTTCAGCCACTTTCTTTATCATCCCAAGCATATTGTTAATTACCTGCTAGTCAGCCATAAACCCAACAAGCCCATTTACCTGAGCCACAACCCCGTGGGCGGCATTATGGTATTGGTAATATTGGCGACCTTGTTATTTCAGCTAACCACCGGTTTATTTGCCACTGATGACATTTTTTATAACGGTCCGCTGTATATGTATGCCTCTGGCGCCACCACCAAGCTGATGACCTTTTTACACAAGAAGTGGTTTTATTGGGGCATCTTATTAATCGTGGGCATGCATATTTTGGCTATAGTGATGTATCGGCTACGGGGTGAAGGTTTAGTAAAAGCCATGGTAACCGGCCATAAAGACGCGCCCAAGGCGCGATTGGCAGATGAGCTACCTGCTACTGCCGCTTTCCCTTGGATACGCTTCGTTATTGCCGTCGCGCTAGCGGCAACGCCCGTCTGGATACTGTTTTATTATTTATAAGCGACAACACTAAGCATCAAGCCAAAAGAAAAGCTCTAAGCCATGGCTTAGAGCTTTTTCGTTTTACAGGGAAAGTAGGTGTCTACAAATAGTTCCGCTCTTGGTTAAGCGTGGCGCAGGGCGCCTGATGCTCGGCGATCTGGTTTACTGCTTTACACCTTCGATATGAAACTCAAGGTAAATAGTCGCAGCGGCAGGGCCTAAATCGTAATTCATGCCAAAGTCTGCGGGCTTTAACTCCATTTCACCTTCAAAGCCTCGACGATAACCGCCCCATGGGTCTTTACCCGCACCCACTTCTTCAATTTCAAACTCAACCGGCTTAGTCACACCATATAGGGTTAAATCACCTTTAACGGTGTATTCACCGTCGTCATCGTCTTTGGTGACACTAGTACTCTTGAAGCTGGCTTGGGGGAATTTTTTAACATTCAAAAAATCATCGCTACGAATGTGGCGGTCACGCTCAGCATGATTGGTATCAATGCTATTAGTATTAATGGTCACTTCAACACTATTGTTAGCCGCATCATCTTCGTCAAACACAAAGCTGCTTTTAAAGTCATTAAAACGCCCGGCTACCCAGCTATAACCCAAATGGTTAACTTTAAAATTAACCGAAGCGTGCATGCCTTCAGTATCTGCCACATAGGTTTCTGGCGCAGCAAAGGCTTGTGGGGCCAACATGAGCATGGCGGCGGCAATCACAGTTTTTTTCATTGTTACTCTCCTCGTGGGTTTATGCTTGGTACGCTACAACATCCGCTTCAACGTAGCATCTTTATCTAACCAGTGGTGTTTAATCGCTGCCAACCCGTGTAATACCGATAGGCCAATCAGTGACCACGCACAGTACTCATGAATCCAGCCGGCTATGTCTTCTTGATTATCAATGGCCGTTATTAATACCGGAATATCGAACCAACCAAAAAATGAGGCCGGTCGATTATCAGCCGTGGCAACCAAATAGCCGCTAATAAATAAACCAAACATCAAGCCATATAGCAGCCAGTGGGTGCCACGCGCTAATACTCGCTCCCAAGCTTTATGCGAGGGTAACGGCGCTGGTAGGCTCGTGGTGGTACGAATAACCAAACGTAACAGTATTAAGAAAAGTAATAAAAAGCCGACACTCTTATGCCAGAACGGCAGCACTTGATACAGCGAATCGTAATAGCTAAGACTGCGCATCCACAAGCCAACGCCAAATAAGGCCACGATTATGAGCCCAGTTAGCCAATGTAAAATACGCATTAAAATCGAATATTTCTGCATATCAAATAATCCCAGTCACTGCGTAGTATTGCTATTTATACTCATAAGAATATAACAGCCTGCATCATATAAACGTAAATTTCGTCAATCAGTACTGTTTTTTATGACCTATATAAATATGCATTTAACATGCATTAACGTAAAAGGAGCCCTTAGGCTCCTTTTACGTCAGATCACGCGTTAATTAATCGCGATTATTAGTCTGCACGATAATCGTCGTGACAGGCTTTACAGCTTTTCAGTACCTTGACAATGGCAGGACCTGCGGCTTTTTTATCGAAACCAGCCTCGCCAGACACAGCGATCAGCTCTTGCAAGGCGCCACCAAAGGCTTTGCCTTTGCCACTAAAACCGTCCATGTCTTCCCAGGCTGCTGGCAGCATGTTGCTGTCTTTAACGCCTTGAGTCGCAGGCACATAGGTTTCGCCTAGTAACTTGGCTACATTGCTCATGTTTAATGCGCGTTCGCGCACTATTTCCGGATCAAACTCAATTTCGCCCTTGGCCGTGGCACCCAGTACTGTGGCTTGAGCACTCAGAATTTGATAGATAGACTGACGATATTTAACCAGATCATCGGCCTTGAACAGCTCGGTCTGGGCAATAGCGGTAGTGGCGAAAAGACCACCAATGGCTACCAGCGCGATTTTTTTCAGCATCACTTGCTCCTTTTTGTTATTTTTTAGTGCTTTTAAACTAGCTTTGTAGCAATTATTGCCTAACCATAAACTATCAAATACAGCAAAGCCACCAACAAAATACCAAGCTGTGCACTAATGCTAAAACAAACCTTAATGTTTTACCCAAATAAGATCTTCCGTGGCAAACCCCAAGGCTTTCGCCCTGGCCACAAACTGCGTTTTTAATTGCGGGCTCACTTCAGATTGTCGGGCCAATAGCCACAGATAGTCGTGGTTATATCCAGAAATAAAGGCGTACTCATAGTTATCACCCAGCTCAAACACCACATAAGAGCTATAAAACGGACCAAAGAAAGACACTTTAAGATGGCCCTCTTGTTCACCATTCACAAAATAGGCTTTGCCTTGTGCTTCTTTTTGCTCGCCACTTTGCGCATCGATACCGCGGTTAATTACGCGAAGTCCCCCGTCGTCACGCTGCTGATACTCGGCGCTTACCTGCTCTAACCCTTGCTCAAACGAGTGATCAAGGCGGGCAATTTCATACCAAGTACCCAGATAACGCTCACTATCAAAGTTTTTAACGGGGGTGACGCCCTCAGGCATGCCTGTACAACCGGCTAATAAACCCACAATACACAGTAATAAAATACGCATGCTACGTCCTCGTAATAACGGTGCTGCAGCATAAGCGAACAGCTTAATGGCGGTAAAGCCGTTGTGACTAAGGGACAGACTTATGACACTCCGCTAGTAACTTAACAAAAAAATCACTGCCTTTGCGACGAGCAAACGCAATATTACGCTCAGGGATAGACTCAGGATCGCTATAATTGGCTAAGGCTTTTTCCATACTGGCTTCACGAATAATATGCAGAGTTGGATAAGGCGAGCGATTAGTATAATTAGCCGCATCATCTTGAGCTTCACCGTCAAAACAGTAGTCGGGATGAAAACTGGCCAGCTGATATTTCCCTTCATATCCTTGGTCAAATAACGCCTCATCGGCCAAATCAACCAAGTCCAAATAAGCATAAAAGCCTTCGAATCCCCGAGGTAAAATCACCAGCGTGGTTTCTACTGCTGGTTGTTCATCTAATAAAGCACATTCGGCTAACAGTGCCTGTAATACTGCCTTGGCCTTATGCTCCTCAACCACCACATAGCGAATGCTGGCGCGCTCCACTTCTTGGCGAGCAAACGGGCACAGGTTATATTTCATAATCACCTGCTTAACCCAATTTTCAGTATGCTCTATATACTGCAGTTGTTCTGACATGTGGAGTTCTCTTTTCAAATATCTAATGCCGGTTATTGATAACGTTTGCCATTATGCTGCAGCCAGCCGCCCAGGTGACGACCTCGGGGGTCGTGGTGAGTCCAGTGCACCACGCCGCCTTTGTTATTCCATTCATATTCACCGTAAAACGTCACCGTATCACCCTCTTTCAGGCCGTTGATGCGCGGTGCCAAGTCGATATTATGGGCAATTAGCAGGGTCTGACCGCTCGGCAGCGCCAGTATGAAGCGCTGATGGCGAGAGCCCTTATTATCATCTGCCAATAGCCGGGTAACCCGGCCGCGGCCCTCTACCTGTACGTCGCTCTGCCGGTTTTGATAGGCCAGCGCGAGCGGATCGGAGGCGGCCTGTGCCGTCGATAAAAAGTCAAAAAGCGGCGGGGACTGAGTCTGTGCACCAGCTAGGCCGAGACCAACCACTAGGGCAATAAGGAGCTTTTTCATCAATTTTGTCACCTCGTCACAGGGGTATGTTATTCACGGGTAAAAGCAAAATTTGCATAATAACCGATAGCACTGCTCTTACCGTTATCGGCGTCGGTCATAATGGCGACCGCTTCAATATAACGAAAATCCTTACCAAATAGCCGCCGCAAATCCGCCTTAATATTGCGTTTTTCGCTTACCCAGCCATCACCATCCTGTCGATTACGCAGTGCCAGCATCATCGCTTTGTCACCGGCGAAGGGATTCGCCCAGCGCAGCCCCACTCTCGCTTCTTGCGCCCAAACGTAGCTGATTGCTTTACTGCTCAGTCGGGTCCAACCGTCGCGGACCACCACATAGACCCGTACCGCAAAATCGTCTCCCGCCTTGGTGCGTTCGTCGGCCACGTTAGGAAATCGCTCCACACGCCAGCGCCAGCTGAGCCAAGGGGTTGCATCTAAATCGATACGTTGCTCATAGAACAGGCCGGACGCCGCCGCTTGGCTGCTGGCCCGCACCACTTGCTGCTGCAACAGGGGGTCGAACACCGGCCGGTATTCGGTATCGCCAGCAAAGCTTTTGGGCTCCCAGCCCAGCATCGCCGCCGTAGAAAATTCCAGAGCCGGTACCGACGCAGACAATCCCAGTAACAACCAGCCAAATATGGCGCTGACCAAGGTACGGTTAAGCATAATGGTATCCTAAATGGTGATCCTTCAGCCAGTATAGGCCTCAGCGCGGGGATGCTTTGCGAATCAACCTCGAAACAACATCCAGGCGGCGACTAATATCGCCAGATTGCCGACCACCGTGAGCCAGAACACCCGGCGAAACGCCACTTTTTGCGTTTTGTGCCTTAGCCAACGTTGTGCCAGCCAAGCACCCGGCCAACCGCCACACAATGCCCATATGTGTAAAGTACGCTCGCGAACACGCCAGTTATTGCGAATAGACGCGCGTTTATCCCAGCCATAAAGCACAAACGTGATCAGACTGAGCACCCCATAAGCGGCTGGCAATATCATCCACCAATCTAGCGACATTACGATAACTCCTGTTGTTGCTGCAACTGCCACAACTGAGCGTAACGGCCCTGTTGCTGCAGCAGCTCTTGATGACTGCCCTGCTCAACAATACGCCCCTGATCCATCACTAAAATATGGTCGGCATCCACAATGGTAGACAACCGATGGGCAATCACTAGGCTGGTTTGGCCACGCGACACTTCACGAATGGCCTGCAAGATGCTTTGTTCCGAACGACTATCTAGGGATGAGGTCGCTTCGTCAAATATCAGTATCGGTGGACGCTTGAGAATAGTGCGGGCAATAGCCACCCGTTGCTTCTCGCCACCGCTAAGCTTAAGTCCGCGTTCGCCTACTTGAGTATCGACTCCTGCGGGTAGTTGGGCAATAAAGTCAGCCAAATGCGCTAACTGAATGGCCTCATTCACTTCTTCATCGCTGGCCGTAATACGCCCATAGCGAATATTTTCAAAAATAGAGGCATTAAATAGCACCGTATCTTGCGGCACTATGCCAATGGCTTGGCGCAAGGAGTCTTGGGTGACGTGGCGAATATCTTGGCCATCAATCAACACGGCCCCATCGTCCACGTCATAAAAACGAAACAGCAACTTTACTAACGTCGATTTACCGCCACCGCTGGCTCCCACTACCGCCACTTTTTGCTGCGGCCTCACCTTAAAGCTCACCTGATCCAAAATAGGTCGCTCTGGCCCATATCCAAAGCTGACCTGTCGAAACTCAATTTCCCCCTGGCTCACCGCCAAGCTCGTTGCGCTCCGGTCATCGTTAATTAAGGGCGCGCGGCGCAGCAAACTAAACATGCGCTCTACATTGGCCATGGAGCCTTTCATCTCTCTATATACAAAGCCCAAAAAATTTAGCGGCAAAAAGAGCTGCATCATAAAGGCGTTTATTAGCACAAAGTCGCCTAAGGTCATGGTGCCTGCCACCACATTTTGCCCAGCTAATACCATCATGGTGGTCATGGCCACGGCAATAATCAGGGCTTGGCCGCCATTAAGTGCAAATAAGCTCAAACGATTGCTGCGCCGAGCTTGTTCCCACTGCGCCAAGTCGGTGTCATAGCGGTCGGCTTCATATTGCTCGTTGGTAAAGTATTTTACCGTCTCAAAGTTCAGCAGGCTGTCTACCGCTCGCGAGTTACTTTGCGAGTCCGCCTGATTGGCCGCTCGCACATAGCCGGTGCGCCAGTCGGTGGCAATCACCGACCAGACGATGTACACCACCACCGCAACAAACGTCACCAGTGCAAACCACACCGAATAGTTAATTAGCAAGATCCCGATCACCATGGCAATTTCGAACAGAGTCGGCACTATGTTAAACACCATAAAGCGCAGTAAGAAGCTAATGCCCGACACGCCTCGTTCAATATCGCGGGATAAGCCACCAGTATTACGGTTAAGATGAAAGCCCAACTCTAGTCGATGCAGATGATTGAATACCGAGAGTCCGATACGGCGCATGGCACGTTCGGTCACCCGGCCAAATAAGGCATCACGAATTTCTCCCAACAACACGTTTGCAAGGCGCACCACCCCATAGGCTAATAACAAGCCCAAGGGTAGTACCAACACGTTACTGCCTGCGTCATTCGCTATGCCATGATCCATGGCATCAACAATATACTTAAGAATAAAAGGCAGGCCGACGCTGGCCACTTTTGCCGCAACTAGGCAGCCCAGCGCCAATACAATACGCCCGCGATACTCCAGCAAGTACGGCAGCAGCGTACGCAAGGTTTGCCAGTTAAAAGTGCCGTCTTGTGCCTCGGGATTAAAGGAGCCGCGTCGCATGTACTCGCCTAAATAAAAAAATCATCATAGCCTGATGATACCTCGTCCAGCACCACAAGGTGACATGCTTCAGTTGAAACCACTTTAGTGTAAGCTGAGATCTCAGCGTGATAAAAGGACCGACCATGGAACGGGTGCCAGAAAACACCATTTATAGCCTGCAACTGGACGGTAACGGCGGCATGCAAGCGCTCACCGCAGGGACAGAATTACCGACAACGGCACCGGCTTGGGTGCATCTGGATTACGGGCAGCCACAGTCCCAACAATGGTTGCAACAGAGCAACTTGCTTAGCGAGAGCGCCCGCGAGGCCCTGCTCGGCCAAAGCAGCCGACCCAAGCTAATACGCCAAGGTGAAAGTTTGTTGCTGATTTTACGCGGCATCAACCATAACGAGCACGACAGGCCAGAAGAAATGGTGGCGCTGCGCATTTTTATTAATGCTCAGCTGATTATCAGCAGCCGATGTCGACCATTGCTATCGGAAAGAGACGTTTTTGAGCAATTCGCCACCCAAGATGGGCCTGTTAACCCCAGCGATTGGCTGGTAGAAATATGTGATGCCCTTACCGATCGTGCCGGCGAGTTTGTAGAAACACTGCATGATAAAATATTGGATTTAGAAGAATCCGTACTCGAAAATAACATGCCAGCCAATGGCCAGCTGGGCCGTATTCGCAAGCAGCTGATTATGATCCGCCGCTATCTTTCTCCCCAGCGGGATTTGGTGGCGCGGTTGGCCAGCGAGAAAATAAGTTGGCTAAATGACGACGACCGCCGCCGTTTACTGGATATTGCCGACCGACTACGGCGCTGGCTGGACGACTTAGACGCAGGTGTGGCACGTACCGCCGTGCTGGCAGACGAGGTCAACAACATCATGGCCGAAGCCACCAACCGCCGCGCCTATCAAATGTCGATTATGGCGCTACTGTTTTTACCTGCCAGCTTTCTCACCGGCTTATTTGGCATTAACTTAGCCGGCATGCCCGGCGCCGAAAATCCCCTCGCTTTTTGGAGCTTCTGCATGATTCTTTTAGGATTGGCGGTTGGGCTGGGAGTCTGGCTAAAACTACGGCGCTGGTGGTAGGAGACAGCGTGAAGAGTGACGGACAAACCCAGAGCGAGCGGCATAACAGATATGGAACCGAAGCTGTAGGCTCAAGATCTTCTTTGTCACAGAAAAACACGGAAGAGGTCACTAGCACTAAGTGATAAGGGCTTGCTCTTGGTAAGAGCTGGCTCTGTAATGATGCAGCTTTAGCGTTAAAGTCACTTTCAGATCTGATCACTATTTTTCCGGGGATTCCGTGCGTTCCGTGGCAAAAAGGCCTTAGATTTCTGAAAGAAAAATTGACCGAAAGTGCCACAGGAATTATTACTTAACAGCACGGCTTAAGCCAGAAAACAAAAACGGCGCCCTAAATGGCGCCGTTTTTATCGTTCGACCACATTAGATAGCGGCAGTAATCGGCGTAATCCGCACTTGGGCAATGCGAAAATCACTTAGTTCTACCACTTCAAAGCGTAAGTCTTCATGTTCAAACACCGCGCCCTCAACCGGTAGTTGACCACTCCATGCCAATAACATGCCAGCCAGAGTGGCATATTCTTCTTCAGGATCAACCAATCCGCGGCGAGATAGCACCTGTTCAAGATAATGGATATCGGTGCTGCCCTTAACTAGCCAACCAGTACCTTCGTTAACGACTTCAGGGTCTTCATCTTCATCAAGAAACTCACCCACAATCGCTTCTAGTAAATCGTGGGGGGTCACCAGTCCTTGCACAGTTCCAAACTCGTCGTTAACTAGGACCACATTGCCCCGCGCTTCGCGTAATACATTCAGCAAACGGATAACGCTAATACTGTCAGGCACGATAATGGAATCGTTACCTGCGGCCATCTCGGCCAGTGTTTTACCTTCTTTGAGGCCGACCATTAAGTCTTTGGCCCGCACCACACCCAGTAGATTATCTAATTCGCCATCGCACACCGGAAACTGGCTATGGCAAGACGCCATGAGTTCAGCTAATACCTCTTCGCGGCTATCGGAGATATCCAACCAGGCAATATCGGATCGCGGCGTCATTACCGTGCGAGTTGAGCGTTCGGCTAAAGATAAAACACCGCTGATCATATTGCGCTCTTCTTCGGCAAAGCTCTGCTCCAACGTCGTATTTTGCGTTGGCTCAGCATCTTCATCCGTATAGAGCTTCCCGCCCATCAGGCGAAATATTGCAGTAGTGGTACGCTCACGTAGCGGCAGCTGTGCTTGCTCTTTGGCAAAATTGCGCTTGATCAACTGGTTTAAAAATTCGATTAAAATAGAGAAGCCAATAGCCGCATATAAATAGCCTTTAGGGATATGATAACCAAAGCCTTCTGCTACTAAGCTAAAACCTATCATCAGTAAAAAGCTCAGGCACAGCACCACCACGGTGGGGTGGGCATTCACAAAGTCAGTTAATGACTTCGACGCCATCAACATCACCAGCATCGCCAGAATCACAGCAGTCATCATCACCGCTAAGCTATCGACCATGCCGACAGCGGTAATAATGGAGTCGAGCGAAAATACCGCATCTAACACCAATATCTGGGCGATCACCACGCCAAAGCCGGCATAAACGCCACTGTTGTTGCTTTCGTGCGTTGAGCCTTCCAGTCGCTCATGTAGCTCTGTGGTGGCTTTAAACAGCAGAAATAAACCACCGGCTATCAAAATCAGGTCTCGACCGGAGAAGCTCTGATCCCACAAGGTGACCAGCGGCGTGGTCAGCGTTACCAACCAAGAAACGACACTTAACAGAGCCAAACGCATCACTAGCGCCAGTGACAAACCGATAATGCGCGCTTTATCTCGCTGATGAGGTGGGAGTTTTTTGACCAATATGGCAATAAACACTAGGTTGTCGATACCCAGTACAATCTCTAACACTATCAATGTTATTAAGCCCGCCCACATAGACGGGTCTATCAGGAATTCCATGATTTACCTTTTAATAAAAAGTCGATGAGCAGATTAATAAGCAATGTAAGCCATACCGAAAGCATCAGTATAGTCGGAGCAGCAAACAAATTCGGATGGAGCGGCACAAGCCGAAAACAGCAGAATACGAGAGGGAAATAACAATTCAACAGCGTGTTGCAAGCAACGTCGCGAGCAATCCATATAGTACACCGGCGATTGACCGGACCTCTGGTTAAAATGAACGCATATGATAAGCGCAAAAACGGGACTAGCAAGCCTATTTAATGTTTTTACTTACTCTAAAGTAAATGGCGTGCTCAGTTTGGCACGCCAATCGACTCTGTTTTATACCTTGAAGTGACCCACCTGACTTTGCAGTAACTCAGCTAGGCGTGCCAAGTGACCACTGGTGTTGCTTGTGCATTCGGTACTATCGCTTACGTCTTCGAGCACAAAATCTATACTTTAATTAAATGTGAGGTATGTAGAGTAAAGCAGCGACAGATGCTTTACTCCATCGGCACACGGTAAGATAGGCTTTAGTCTTAGCCTTTATTTTTATCTTTAATAGGAAGTCATACCATGGCGACATTGTTGCTAAATGCCGATATGGGCGAAAGCTTTGGCCCTTGGAACATGGGCCAAGATGAAGCCATGATGCCCTTTGTCGACTTGGCTAATATCGCCTGCGGCTTTCATGCAGCCGACCCCGATACCATGCGTCGTACCGTACAACTCGCACAACGCCATCAGGTAACCATTGGCGCTCATCCGGCCTATCCGGATCTGGTGGGGTTCGGTCGTCGCTCGTTAGCATGCTCAGCGCTAGAAATAGAAAACATGGTGCTGTATCAGCTAGGGGCACTGGATGCGCTATGCCGTGCCGAAGGCACTCGGGTACGCTACGTTAAGCCCCACGGCGCCCTTTATAACGACATGATGCAAGATCACACTAAACTGGCCGCCGTGATGCAGGCGGTAGCACGCTTTGATCCGACTTTACCCTTGATGCTGATGGCCACCCGACATGCTCAACCCGCCCAGGAGTTGGCAGCCCGTCATGGCATTTCGCTGTGGTTTGAGGCGTTTGCCGATCGCGCCTACGACCCCGAAGGTTCTCTGGTCCCACGCTCTCAGTCTGGCGCCGTGTATCACGATTCTATGGTAATTATCGAACAGGCTCGGCGTATCGCCACCGGTGAGCCGTTAATCGCCAGTGACGGCCAACCGCTGCGGTTACAAGCCGACACCCTCTGTGTGCATGGCGATAATCCCGAATCTATTGCTGCGGTGAGTGCCATTCGCCAAATGCTAACCAGCTTAATGTGAGGCCTGCATTTGAATAAGAGCGTGAACAATGGCTTGAATAACCGTGTGAGCAATAACCAGAGACCGTTACCTCGGCTAGAAAATGCCGGCATGGATGCTTGGCTGGTGCGGCTGTTCGATACCATAGACGAGCGTAACATGGGCTGGATTACCGCCTTGGTGAGCGCCTGCGAGCAGGCCTTTGGCAAGCAACTGCTGGACATAGTGCCTTCTTACACCACGGTATTGGTGCAATTTGATGCCTTGCTATTGGATCATGCTCAGGCGCGTCGCTTATTACAGCAAGTGCTGGCTACGTTAGCGCCCGACAGCGGTGACGATAATGACAGCCCGATTAAAGAGCTATCGGTTTGGTATCACGCAAGCGTAGGGCCAGACATGGCACGCTTAGAACAACATACTGGCCTAGAAACGGCCAAGCTAATTGCCCTGCATAGTGACCACATTTATCGGGTATTCGCCTTGGGCTTTGCGCCTGGCTTTGCCTTTATGGGCACCCTGCCCGCACAGCTTGAGCTACCTCGTCTTGAGCGACCGCGCCCCAGGGTACCTGCGGGCAGCGTCGCCATTGCCGGTCGTCAAACCGCCGCCTATCCCCATGCTTCACCGGGCGGCTGGAATCTATTGGGGCGCACAAATGCTCGATTATTTGATGTCCAGCGCAGCGGCTTAAGCTTGCTACAGGTGGGTGACCGCGTGCGCTTTGTACCGGTGAACAAAGCCGAATTTGCACGTTTGGGGGGCGATATAACCCCCATAAGAGAGCCTTAATTGCCCCACGGATATTTAACTATTACTCGGCCCGGACCACTCAGTACCTTACAAGATGCTGGACGCTTTGGTGTGCGCCATTTAGGTGTGACCCAAGGTGGGCCTGCCGATTTGCAAGCGTGGGCCTGGGCCAACTGGTTGTTAGGTAATGCCTGGGGCTGTGCGGCGCTAGAAATTACCTTGGGTGGACTCACTCTAATGGCCGAGCAGCCTTGCACCCTTGCCCTGTGTGGGGCCGAAATACAGGCACACCGTAACGGCCAGCCGCTAACAAATGCACAGCCCTTTACCTTAGCCATAGGAGACGTGTTAACACTCGGAATGGCACGCACCGGCGTGCGCGCTTATTTAGCCGTGGTCGGAGGCTTTATTGCCAAGCCGGTATTAGACAGCACCGCCGATGTCGTTCGTGACAAGCTCGGCGGCCACAAAGAGGATGGCAGTAAACTCGCGGCTGGTGACACCCTGCTCTTTTCAACTACGGCCATAGCCATGCTTGAACGCGCTCTGCCCAATCATACCTTGCCCGATTATACGGCTGAGCCCACTCTAGATTTGATTCCCGGTGCCCAGTTTCGATTTTTTGATGATCACAGCGTGATCGCCGCCCTTAGTCAGCCTTGGCGGCTGGATCCTCGATCGGATCGGATGGGGATCCGCCTGCAAGGCCCAATACTGCACTGCAGCATAGACAGCCTTATCTCTGAAGGGCTAACTCTGGGTGCGGTGCAAGTCCCCCCGGATGGCCAACCAATAGTGCTATTAAATGATCGTCAAACTATTGGCGGCTATCCACGACTAGGCACACTCACACCACTGGCTTGCGCCCGACTCGCCCAATGCCAACCCGGCCAAACGCTGCGCCTAGCCACCACCACGGCGGCACAAGCGCAGCAGCAGTATCGGAAATTTAGGGCAAATTTTGCAGAATAAAGGCCTACAACTGAGCACTGCAGATATTCGCTTAGGGTCTGCTAACCGTTCAATATGGCTTTTTCTGCCCTACTGATTAGACTAAATTACCCTCTCTTTATTAATATAAAAAATATTATAATCAATAACATACAATTATATCGCCACGAAAAAAACGCATTTATCTCGAACGTAACTCAACCCCCAAAAGGCCACCCCACTAACTGCTTCGAACTCAAAGTATTATATCCATTGGATTACTTCGAGCCCAAACCATGCCACTGTCGATAATGTTCAGGATCACTGGCAGTCAGAAAAGATTCGGAAAGCTCGGCTAATAATGTTGTATCGGCCAGATTATGGGCTCGTATAAACATCAGCTGCGCGGGGGCATTGCTACGGCTGTGGCCGTCGAAAATACTAGCTAACTTGCTGTCGGCTTTGTCGATGTGTTGATACAGCTGCAGATAACGATCGTGAGCCGTTATGGCTTTATTCAAGGTAAGCTCGTGCGCCTTGTCCAGCACCTGCTGGCAGTAGATATTCAGCGCTTGCTGTTTGAGCTTAGTGAATTTTTTCCAGTCTGATTCAGTCATCACAATCCCTCCATATTATAGTCATAACTTGCAGAATAGCGGCCAAGCCAACCGATATCTTAGTCACAAACCAATATGAATGCGCAGTGGCAGCGGAGTGACCTCAACAGACAACGCCGTGAAAACGGCCCAACAAAAAAGCCTGCCCCTTACGGGCAGGCTTTTTTAGTGTCGGCAAAGTGATAATTAATCGATTTTATCTAGGCTATTACTCTCAATAAAATTGAGCGACATAAAGCTTTCTAGCGAGTCGTCCTTAATCTCTAACCAAGTAGCCGGCAGCTTAGTGGCCAAGGTGCCCGTCACGGTAGAAGGGTAGGACTTCTCTCTAAATGTCATGATGTTGTCTTGCTTGTCCTGCAGCCACTGCTTAAATAATTCACCCTGCTCTTCTACCGCAAAGTCGGGGTAGTCGGTGGGTCCGAGCAGGTCACGAATATAGCTAGCCTGAAAATCAATCGAGTCATGACAACTGCTTAATTGTTCATGGCGCGCTAGCCACGGCTGCATATCTTGTAGCCGCTTGTCTGCCTCAGGCACCGGTATCTTACCCATAATGGCATCACGGGCGTACCATGCTTGAGCATCAAACATATTAAAAGTGAAGTACTGATCCTGCATACCCAGATAGATCAATTTAGGGTTTTGCTGAAAGAAGATGCCTTTATACAGGTTATCTGGATACAAACAGTTATTGGTCTGCAACCGCAGCTCATCTGGCAAAAACGGGAAGTGGAACAAATAGCCGGTGCACATAATAATGGCATCAAACTCTTTGCTACTGCCGTCTGCAAAATGGCCCACATTGCCGACCACATGCGTTAACAGCGGTCGCTCTTCCATGCCCTTTGGCCAGTCAAAGCCTAGAGGCTGGCTACGATAGCTAATGGTTACCGACTTGGCGCCATACTTAAAGCACTGAGAACCCAAGTCTTCCGCCGAATAGCTGGCACCCACCAAGAGTACATCCTGGTTTTCAAACTCCAGCGCGTCTCTAAAGTCGTGCGCATGCAGTACCCGGCCCGGAAACTGCTCTACACCTTCAAAGTACGGCATGTTTGGCGTAGAGAAATGGCCGGTAGCAATAACCACATAATCAAATTCGTTAGTTTCCTGCTCGCCTGTTTTATGGTTCATGACGGTAACAGTAAACATTTTGCTGCTTTCGTCATAAGCCACCCAACGAACTGGGCATTCAAATCGGATGTATTTAAAAATGGCCTGCTTATCGATTCGACCCATAATGTAGTCTTTAAGCACGGCACGCGGCGGGTACGATGGAATTGCCTGACCAAAGTGCTCATCAAATGAGTAATCTGCAAACTCTAAGCATTCTTTAGGGCCGTTAGACCATAGATATCGATACATGCTGCCATGAACTGGCTCGCCATTTTTATCTAAACCCGTGCGCCAAGTGTAATTCCACATGCCGCCAATATCATTTTGTTTTTCATAACAGACGATTTCCGGCAGGTTTTTCACCCCCGCTCGACGAGCCTCTTCAAACGCTCTTAACTGCGCCAAACCACTAGGACCTGCGCCTAATATCGCTATTTTCTGCTGCTTCAAAATCATCTCCTTTAAGGCAATAACCTTGCCATACTAAAGGATTTAATCGTTGATTTACAAATAAAAAAAGAAAACTGCGCTAAAAATAGCCAGATGAGACGGGTTATTTTAGCCGCAACTGTTCACAATTCTTACCCTGTAAGATGATTAAATTGTGCGACTTTCAGCTATCTTCAGCAGTAAATCCTGTGCCGCAATTCGCGGACAGTGGGCCTGACAAATCGCCGCGACCAAGGCGATACCATCGACTCCGGTCGCCACAATGTCAGTCAGATTAGTATCATTAATGCCGCCAATGGCGACCAGAGGTAACGTGCTGTAAGCCACGGCCTGCCTGAGCCCAGCAATGCCCCACTGCTTTTTTAGATCTGTTTTAGTGGGTGTGGTAAAAATGGCGCTAATGCCTAAGTAGTCTACGGGTAATAACTGGGCCTCTTGCAACTGCTGTTCGGTCTCTACTGACAATCCCAGCAGCTTGTCTGGCCCGATGAGCTGGCGCGCTAAAGTGGCTGGCATATCAGACTGGCCTAAGTGCACCCCCTCGGCATCTATTGCGAGGGCAACATCGACCCTATCGTTGATAATAAGCGGCACACCGGTGCCTTGCAGCAGCTTTTTGATGGCTTGTGCCCGCTCAATAAATGCGCGCACATCACCGTGTTTTTCACGCACCTGTACCATGGTCACACCACCGTGAACCGCTTCACTGACTACCTTGGTCAAAGTATCGAGTTCCAGCTGATCATCGGTGACTAAATAAAGTCGATACGGGTTCATGGTTGCTCCGGTTGCTATTAATAATAAGGACTCAGGCGCTCTAGGGTTGGATTACAGCCAATCGCTTATGGTTTATTGCTGATAGCTATTTTTACGAGAGTTAACTGCAAACGCTGCGCTAGAGTATCTACATCTAATTGATACAACACATCCAGCAGTTTTAGCTGCAAACTGCCCGGCCCTGCCGACTGCGCCGCCGCTATTTCACCCGCCACGCCCAGCACCGCAGCAGCGGCCAAACCCGTAGTTTCGCCTACGGCAGCAAACGCACCGGTGAGTGCCGACAAGGTACAGCCCATGCCCGTCACAAACGGCATCATCGCATGACCATTATGCAAACTTATTTCGCTATTTTTGCCGATTATAAAGTCGGTTTCGCCGGAGATAACTACATTACAGTGATAATGTTCAACCAAATATCGCGCCGCATCCACGGCAGTCTCGCTCGCATCAAGCGCATCCACCCCTTTGCAGCTAGCCTGAGTTGCATTTTCAAGACCCGCTAGCGCTATAATTTCTGACGCATTACCACGAATAATTAGCTGATCTGCCAAATCGGCAATGCGCCGCGAGGTGTGGGTGCGCAACTGGCTGGCCCCGCAACCTACGGGGTCTAACACCACCGGCTTACCTTGTTTGTTGGCCTGCTCGACTGCAAACAACATACGCTCAACCCACACGCTGTCTAGGGTACCTATGTTGACCACTAAGGCGCCTGAAAATACCATCATCTCGGCCAGCTCGCCCCGTGAATGAGCCATAATCGGTGACGCGCCCAGCGCCAATAGCCCGTTGGCAGTGTTATTCATCACCACGTAGTTGGTGATATTTAACACCAATGGCTTGTGCTCACGCACCGTATTCAGGGCGTTAATAATGATTTGAGTCGACATACTTTTCCTTATCGAACCCGATGAGGGGCATTCAATGTTATATATAAATTTTACTTGTGGCTCAATTTATAGCCCAACTTGAGCAATCTCAAAGTTTACGGCCAGCCGACACTGGATAGACTAACATTATCAATATTACCGCTTATCATAGCGAACTCCCTATGAGATACCCTCCAGCTCTTTTGCTCTTGCTGAGTACCACGCTTTTCGGCTGTAGTAGCCAGGCTCGGGTGGTAAGCCAGCCAAGCTTTGCCCTAAGTGATACCCAAGGCACCCGCTTGGGCGAAGGTATTGCCAAAGAAGCCCTGCGCCATCAGGCTGCTTCTGGATTCCACTTGCTGGGTAATGGCTTGGATGCCTTCGTCACTCGTTTGCTGTTAATAGAGGCCGCAGATCAGTCTTTGGATGTGCAATACTACTTGTACCATGACGATGCCACCGCAAAGTTGTTTACCTACTACTTGCTACGCGCAGCCGACCGCGGCGTAAGAGTGCGTATGCTGCTAGATGATTTTGGTCACGATGGCCAAGAAAAACTATTCAGCGCGCTGATCCAGCACCCTAAGATTTCCATTCGACTATTTAATCCATTTTCCAATCGTGCCATGCCCTATATCGATTTTTTACTCCGCTTCTCAAGGGTAAATCGGCGCATGCACAACAAGTCATTTATTGCCGATAACCAGGCCGCTATTATTGGCGGTCGTAATATCGGCAATACCTATTTTGCCGCCGACGAGTACATCAACTTTTCGGATCTGGACGTGTTAGGCGTAGGAAGTTTTGCACCGGAAGTCTCAACCGCCTTCGATCGCTATTGGAATCATAAATTATCCATCCCGATACAGCAGCTGGAACCGTCCGTGCATTCCTCGGCCTTGTCGGTGGTACGTACCCAACTAGAGGCCATCAGCAAAAGCGAAAACAGCCGCGCCTATTTGGCTCGTCTGAAATCTTTGCAGCTGGTAGAAGATCTCAAGCACGGAGAACTCGAGCTTCATTGGGCAGAGTTCAGCCTTATTTTTGATGACCCCGACAAAATTCTTAATTCAACCGACGATGATACCGGCCACATTGCCCCAGCACTAATAGCCTTGCTGGACAGGGTGCATACCGAAGCATTAATAGTATCGCCCTACTTTATTCCAGAAAAAGACGGCGTGGAAAACTTTGCCAACTGGGTGGAATCCGGTGCCAAAATCACCATCTTAACCAACTCATTGGCAGCCAATGACGTGCCCCTTGTGCACTCCGGCTACGCCAGTTATCGCAAGCCGTTAATAAAAGCCGGGGTTAAATTATGGGAGCTGCAACCCACAGCCAAAATAAAGATAAAGGGCCAGCATAATAGAAGCCTGTCCAGCTCGTCCAAAGCCAGCCTGCACGCCAAAACAATGATTTTTGACAGAGATACCCTGTTCGTCGGCTCCATGAATATGGATCCGCGTTCAATTAACCTGAATACCGAAATTGGCCTATTAATTTATAGCGAAAAGCTGGCTGATTATGCCAGTGAAGCGTTCTTGGAAGAGCTGCCCGCCCATGCTTGGCGGCTAGATATGGCGGTAAAAGACGGTATTTGGGGCCAGTCGGAGCAATTAATCTGGTTGGATGAGTCCACTGCGCCGGCCACTATTATCAGCCACGGCAGCGAACCCGAAGCCGGTCGCTGGAGCCGCTTTAAGGCATGGTTCTTTGGCTATCTACCCATAGAATCAATGCTTTAAAAGACAGCTGTCAACTATCAGTTAAGGACCAATCTTAAGGCCGAAAAATTAGCACAAATAACATAGGCCAAGCCGCTTTAGATTTGATGCCGGCTCTTAACTGATAGCTTAAAGCTGACGGCTTACCGCTGCCCGCAGGGCTTCAGCCAAAACGACGCGACTTGCGGTTAACTTCGTCGATTTGCGAGTTAAGCGTGCAGAAATCGTAGAGAAAACCAAGCAAAAACAGGCCACCGGTACAAAACCAGATAATGGCGGTGACCCACTTGCCCATATATAAACGATGGATGCCAAAGATGCCGAGAAAGGTCATCAGGATCCAGGCAATATTATAGTCAGTTGAGCCTGTGGTGTAGCGTTCATCCGCATCTCGGTCCATGCTGGGGATCAAGAATAAATCAACAATCCAACCAATAAAAAATAACCCTAGCGTAAAAAAGTAAATCACGCCGCTAACAGGTCGACCGTAATAGAAGCGGTGCGCTCCCATAAAGCCAAAAATCCACAGAATGTAGCCAATCACCTTGCTGTGTGTATTGTTCACGGTTATCTCACTCCCAGTGCTGCCATACAAATATTTTAGCTTACGCGCAGTGCCGAGCAAGCACCATATTTAAAGCGATAATTTATGTCGTGAGATCAAGATGCCAGAATAGGCTTTTGATACCCTTGTCTAAAAGGAGATTATTCGTGCTAAAAATCGTATTTGGCGTAGCTAGAGTGAATTTTTTAACACTAGCCTTAACCTGTGTATTACTCGCTTTTACCTTTAGCTTATATCAAGGGGCGACTTTTGTTCCCGCAGAAGTGGCGTTAGTGGTGGTAATGGCACTTGCCGCGCATGTTAGCGTTAATGCCTTTAATGAGTATTTTGATTTTCGATCTGGGCTTGATTTCTTAACACAAAAGACGCCGTTTAGCGGGGGCAGTAACACCTTAGTTACGTCACCACACCACGCCCACATCGCCCTTTGGCTAGCTTGGCTCAGCCTGCTAGTTGTCGTGGTAGGTGGCTTATTTTTAGTTGCTCAATATGGCTGGCCATTATTATGGATTGGCCTGCCTGGCATCATTATTATTTACACCTATACCCAATATATTAATCGACTGCCCTTGGTATGCTTGTTTGCCCCCGGTATCGGCTTTGGCTTATTAATGACCTTGGGGTCAATCTGGGTATTCCAGCAATCACTGGTGGCCGGTGCCTGGTTACTGGGGGTGATTATTTCTTTATTAGTAAGTAATTTATTACTACTCAACCAGTTTCCCGATGTGGCCGCTGACCAGCAGGTGGGCCGGCGTAATTACCCTATCGTGCTCGGTTTGGGCGCCAGCAGTGCAATCTTTAGTATTTTGTACCTTCTGTCGTTCGGCTTATTAATACTCGGGGTGAGCTTATCATGGCTGCCTAATTACACCTTAGTCGCACTCTTGTCTGGGCTGTTACTGATTAAGCTATTACCCGCCGTTATTCGCCATCGGGCCAACATTACCGAACTTACCCCTTATTTAGGGCTAAACGTCATTTTTATTCATCTTTATCTGTTACTGCTTAGCGCCAGCTTGCTATGGGCATGGTGGTAAACTTAGGCTACAAGGCTTGCTTGCGCGATTACCCCAACGGCTTATTATGTCCCAGCATCTGGCTGCTGGGTCTCTTAGTTAAACGCTGTTACGCTATAAGCGGGAGCCGCCTTCACAGTTCCCGCTTATTGTTAGCGACTGGCGGAGTAGCTGTTATCCCAATCGGTCCATACCGGCTGCAAACCGGTGGCCACCAAGGCACTGGCAACCTCAGCGGGGCTGCGGTCGTCGTCGATTTCAAACTGCTCGAGCTCTGGCTTGTCATCCTCCACATAGCCGCCAGGTTGCGTCTTGGATCCAGCGCTGATGCTGGTAATGCCCAGCGGTATCACCTTATCGCGAAAGGCCTGAGCCTCGCGAGTCGACAGACTGAGCTCTAACTCATTATCAAACAGTCGATAGGCACAAATCAGCTGCACCAGCTGACGATCACTCATAATCGACTTAGGCACCAAACCGCCCTCGCAGGGGCGCAAACGAGGAAAAGACACCGAATAACGGGTCTGCCAGTACTGTTTTTGCAAGTAACGCAAATGGGCCGCCACATAGAAGCTGTCGGCACGCCAGTCTTCCAGCCCAAACAAGGCGCCTAAGCCAATTTTGTCGATGCCCGCTTTGCCTAGCCGATCTGGGGTTTCCAGCCGCCAGCGAAAATCCTTTTTCTTACCACGAATATGGTGCTCGTCGTAGGTCAGGTGCTGGTAGGTTTCTTGATACACCATGACGCTGTCTAATCCGTATTGGCGCAGCTCAGCATACTCGGCTTCAGAAAGTGGCTGTACCTCCATCATCACATAGCTGAAGTGGCGCTTGACGATAGGAAGCATTTGCTTGAAATAATCCAGCCCGACCTTACCTTCATGCTCACCGGTAACCAACAGCACGGTATCAAAGCCCATTGCCTTGATCGCTAGACATTCCTGCTCGATTTCCTCGGCACTCAAGGTTTTACGCTTAATACGATTGCTCATGGAGAAGCCGCAATAAGTACAGTCATTGGCACAGAGGTTGGATAAATACAGCGGAATAAAAAGCCCGACCGTGCTGCCAAAACGCTGACGGGTCAGTTGGTAAGACTGCTGCGCCATTTGCTCTAGGTACGGCTCGGCGGCAGGCGAAATCAGCGCCATAAAGTCCTGCAGGTCGCGCTTGGGCTTGGCCAGCGCCAGCTCCACGTCTTTTGCCCGTTTGCCATAGATGCTCATCTTAATGTCATCCCAATCCATGGACGACCACACGTCAAAAAAACTCATAACGTATCCAGAAAATCTGTCAGAGGACTCGTGGCTTGGGCGTACTGACTTTTGCCTGCCAACCCAGCTTCATACGCCATACGACCAGAGATAACCGCCAGCTTGAAGGCTTCGGCCATGGCAATAGGATCGCGAGCGGTGGCAATAGCAGTATTCACCAGCACCGCATCGGCACCCAGCTCCATCGCGTAAGCGGCGTGACTAGGGGCACCAATCCCAGCATCAACCACCACCGGCACATTGGCCTGCTCGATGATAATCTGCAGAAAATCGTGGGTAACTAGGCCTTTATTGGTACCAATAGGAGCACCCAACGGCATCACGGCGGCACAGCCCACTTCTTCTAGTCGCTTGCACAACACCGGATCTGCACTGCAATAAGGCAGCACGATAAAGCCTTCTTTTACCAGTATTTCTGCAGCCCTAAGGGTTTCTATCGGATCTGGAAGCAGATATTTAGGGTCGGGATGCACTTCCAGCTTTAACCATTTGGTGCCTAGGGCCTCGCGGGCCAGGCGCGCCGCAAACAGCGCTTCTTCTACGGTTTTGGCACCCGCAGTATTGGGCAGCAAGTTAACTCCCAGTTCGAGCAGAGGGGGCAGTATGTCATCACTGTGATTTTTTAAATCCAGACGTTTCATTGCCATGGTGACCATGTCGGTACCACCGGCAATAAAGGCATCTTTCATTTGTTGGCCGTTGGCAAACTTGCCCGTTCCGGTAAACAGACGAGAGCTAAAGGTTTTGTTAGCAATAATAAGACTCATGTTAGCCTCCGGCTATGGCGTGAAATAGGGTGATTTTATCGTTAGATACTAATTGCTGTTCTGGCCACTGACTACGCGCTACTACCTGCTGATTAAGCGCTACCGCCACGCCGGGCTTGTCTTGTTCAAGCTCAAGCAATAACTGGCCCAGCGTCGTGCCTTTGGCTAACTCCAGCGCGTCGTTATTTAATATTACTCTGATCATGCATCTTCCCTCTTTACGCCACATACCGGACAAGCGGGATCTTTAGGCACCCGCAAGCCGTGCCAACTATGATTTTTAGCATCAAACAGTTTTAATTCACCCCAAGGCACAGTGCCGGTACCGGTGAAAAATTTAATGGCTTCTAGCGCCTGCAGCATGCCGATAGTGCCCACAACGGGGCCAATCACACCAGAATTGCTGCAGTTCAGCTGTTCGCCAATATCTGGCCCATACAAACAACGGTAGCAGCCATGGTCACGGGCTGGATCTAGCGCCAATAACTGGCCTTCAAACCGAATGGCCGCACCTACCAGCAAAGGCTTGCCCCGGGCATAACAGGCGGCGTTCAGCTCTTGGCGGATCAAAATGTTGTCGGTGCAATCCAGCACCAAATCGACTTCTGCCACAAACGCGGCCAAGTTATCTGCGCCCAGTTTTTGATTGATGGCAATCACTTCCACTTCGGGATTCAACTGTTGTAGCTTGGCCCGAGCCGTTTCGGCTTTGCTGTGCTGTAGGCTGTCCATATCGTATAGAGTTTGGCGCTGCAGATTGCTGACCTCTATTTGATCGAAGTCTGCCAGCCACAAGGTGCCCACTCCCGCCGCCGCGAGATATTGCACCGCCGGCGAGCCTAAGCCACCGAGGCCTACCACCAACACAGAAGCCTGCTTCAGCTTCAGCTGGCCTTCTTCGCCAACTTCTTCCAGCAGCAAGTGCCGGCTATAACGCATGAATTCGCTGTCGCTAAGCATGTTATTTCTCCACTGACGCCAGCAACGCACAAGTCGCGGCTGCCGAGCTATAAACGTCGGTAAATTCACGGTCGCTAAGCATGTTATTTCTCCATTAACGTCAGCAACGCACAAGTCGCGGCTGCCGAGCTATAAACGTCGGTAAATTCGCTGTCGCTAAGCATGTTATTTCTCCACTGACGCCAGCAACGCACAAGTCGCGGCTGCCGAGCTATAAACGTCGGTAAATTCGCGGTCGCTAAGCATGTTCTTTCTCCACTAACGCCAGCAACTCACGAGTAGCGGCTTCTGGGTTATCGGCTTCGGTAATCGCCGTGACTAACGCTATGCTACCCACGCCGGTTTCGGCCACCATTGGCACCCGATCACGACTAATACCGCCAATGGCAACCAATGGAAACTCAGTTTCCATCAGTGCTACATAGCGATGTAGGCGCTCTAAGCCTTGCGGCCGCGACGGCATGTCTTTGGTTTTGGTGGGAAAGATATGCCCCAACGCCAGATAAGACGGCTTAAGCTCGCGGGCCCGCAGCATTTCGTAATAACCGTGGGTCGACAGACCCAGCTTAATGCCAGCGGCACGAATAGCTTCAAGATCGGCGATTTCTATGTCTTCTTGCCCTAAGTGCACGCCATAAGCGCCATACTTGATGGCTGAGCGCCAGTAGTCATTGATAAACAAGCGCGCGTTAAAACGCTGACCCAGCTCGACAGCGGCTTTAATATCGGTCTCCACCTCGGCGTCGGTTTTATCTTTGATGCGCAACTGCAGGGTACGTACCCCCCAGTTCAGCAATTGCTCCAGCAACACCACGCTGGTCACCACCGGATACAGCCCTAACTTTAGGGTATCCATGGCGGCAAATTCACCCTTAGGGTGTGGGCCACTAATGCCTAATTGCTCGGCCAAGTCTGAACCAGGCATTACCACGATGGGGAAGTCATTCAGATCGGTCGGCCAGCCTAAGTGGGCAACTGGGCCTGCGCCTGCGCCTACGGCTTGGGCTCCTTTTAAGCCTTGATTTACATAGGCTTTAGCCAGCACCAAGGCATCTTCTATTGGGTAATCTAGCGCAATGGCGGTGGCAATGGCCGACGATAACGTGCAACCGGTGCCATGGCCGTGGGCCGTGGCTACACGAGGGCTGGCCAGCCAAATTTCACGCTCGCCATCGGTATAAAAATCGATAGCCTGTGAGCCTGCCCAAGCTAAGTGCCCGCCCTTAACTAATACCGCACGCGCGCCCATTTCTAGCAACGCGGCCGCACCGGCGCGTACTGCCGCAGGTGAGTCGGGCTGAATGCCCGACAAAGCGGCTAACTCGAGAGCATTAGGCGTGATCAGGTCGACTTCGGCTAGCAAATGCTGCTTTATGGCAGGCAACAAGCTGGCTTCGGCCATGGCGTGACCGCTGCTAGCAATCGCCACCGGATCCAACACCACAAACGGCTGCCACTGACGACGATATTCTCGCAAATAGCGCGCCAGCACTTCGGCACGTAAGCCACCGGGTAACAAACCGATTTTAATGGCTTTAGCCTGCATATCCGTGGCTAACGCCACTAATTGACTGGTAAAAGCCTGCATTAATACCGGCTCAACCATGGTCACTGCTACCGAGTTTTGCGCGGTAATAGCAGAAATAACCGAGCAGCCGTGGCCGCCCAGTGTGTGAATGGCGTGTAAGTCGGCCTGAATACCAGCGCCGCCGCCCGAATCAGAACCGGCAATGGTCCAGACTATGGGTCTTGTCATATCAGTTCTTTCTCCAGTTTGTCGGCTTGGTGATACAGCTCACCGCCGCGTTTTTTGAATTCTTCTGACATCTGCGCCATGCCCGCAATCACGGTTTCGTGATTGCCATTGATGTCGACCATTTGAATGGCAATCGCTTCTTGTGCTGCCACATACTCACGGACTTCTTGGGTAATTTTCATCGAACAGAACTTAGGCCCACACATGGAGCAAAAGTGAGCCACTTTGCCAGACTCTTGCGGCAAGGCTTCGTCGTGATAATCGCGGGCGGTTTGTGGGTCGAGTGCGAGGTTAAACTGATCTTCCCAACGAAACTCAAAACGCGCCTTAGACATGGCGTTATCACGAATTTGCGCGCCAGGATGACCTTTAGCTAAGTCGGCCGCATGGGCGGCTATCTTATAAGTAATTAAACCCTGCTTCACATCCTCTTTATTAGGTAGGCCTAAATGCTCTTTCGGGGTTACATAACACAGCATGGCGCAACCAAACCAACCGATCAGCGCGGCACCAATGCCGGAAGTAATGTGGTCATACCCTGGGGCAATATCGGTAGTCAGCGGACCTAAGGTATAAAACGGCGCTTCATGGCAGTGCTCTAATTGCTCTTCCATATTGCGCTTGATCATGTGCATAGGCACGTGGCCTGGGCCTTCAATCATCACCTGTACATCATATTCCCAGGCAATTTTGGTTAACTCACCCAGCGTATACAACTCGGCAAATTGCGCTTCGTCATTCGCATCAGCAATCGAGCCTGGACGCATACCATCACCCAGTGACAATGAGACATCGTAGGCGGCACAGATTTCACAAATATCGCGAAAGCGTTCATATAAGAAGCTTTCTTTATGATGCGACAAGCACCATTTGGCCATAATGGAGCCACCACGCGATACAATCCCCGTCACTCGTTTGGCCGTCATGGGCACATAACGTAGCAACACACCCGCATGAATGGTGAAGTAATCAACACCCTGCTCGGCCTGCTCAATTAACGTATCGCGGAACACTTCCCAGTTTAAGTCTTCGGCCACACCGTTTACTTTTTCTAGCGCCTGATAGATAGGGACTGTGCCAATAGGCACTGGGCTGTTACGCAAGATCCATTCGCGAGTTTCGTGAATATTACGGCCCGTCGATAAGTCCATCACGTTATCGGCCCCCCAACGGGTGGCCCACACCAATTTCTCTACTTCTTCTTCAATCGACGACGTTACTGCAGAATTACCGATGTTCGCGTTAATTTTAACTAAGAAGTTGCGCCCGATAATCATAGGTTCAGATTCGGCGTGGTTAATATTGGCCGGAATAATGGCGCGACCTTCGGCCACTTCTTGACGTACAAACTCAGGGGTAATGTTTTCGGGTAGGTTGGCACCAAAGTTTTCACCCGGATGCTGCTGCAACAACATTTCATCACGCACTCGCTCACGCCCCATGTTTTCACGAATGGCGATGTATTCCATTTCGGGGGTGATAATGCCTTTGCGGGCATAATGCATTTGCGTCACACACTGGCCTAACTTAGCTTTACGTGGCTTGGGCATCTGTTCGAAGCGCAGGTGATCCAGACCATCATCGGCCATGCGCTCTTGAGTAAATTCCGAGCTTACTTGCTCCAACTCAAGGGTATCGTTGCGGTCCAAAATCCATTGGCGGCGCAGCTGGGGTAGCCCTTGGCGTACATCAAGCTCTGTATTTGGATCGCCATAAGGGCCTGACGTGTCATAGATAGGCACAGGCGCGTTGGGTTCGAGAATGGGATGCTCTTCACTGCCGCCTTTAAAGCTGTCGGCTAAGTGGATTTCGCGCATCGCCACTTGTATATCTGGGCGTGAGCCTTGGATAAAAATGCGCTTGGAATTAGGAAAGTGTTCGCCCTTGAGGTTATCGATAAACTCTTGGGCTTGGCTGCGCACTTCGCGACGGTTGATTTTCTTAGGCTTTGGATCTGAAACGTTAGTGGGTTTTGGTGCTTTCGTTGACATAGCAATCTCACTTTAAATCCATGTAGGGTGAAAATGCTTGCCAGGAGTGTTGAGGAAGAAGTTGGCAGAAGAGGTAGTGCGCCAAATTCTCACTTGCTTCCCTTACGCAGGTATTAGCCTGATCAGGTTCAACGGATCCCACTTTTTCGTGGTCTCAGCCCATATAGAGCACTCCGACAAGATAGCGGTCAGTAAATCAGATCTAAATTACAAAAGCAAAAGTTGCTATTTAAGAAAATCAGCCCAAAACCACCAGACTCAAGCTGCTCTGACACTAGGGTCTGTTGACCTTTCGCGGTTAAGTTTTGTTCGAGTTAAATGCGCTTTCTATCGTGGCGAACGGGTTGTGGCCTAATCATTCTAAGCAAAGCCCGCTCAGCAAAGAGAAAAACGCGTTTAGCCGAACCCGCAGGGCAGCGCTTGTAGGGACTTTCTCTTGCGTTATCGCTCGTATTTATGGAAAGAGTGGAGAGTGACCACATGGAATAAGCGATGCCTTATATTAAAGCCCCCACAAACTGCTGCTAAAATCATCTCGAAAGGTCAACAGCCCCTAAGGACTTCTTGGCATCTGAAGGGTAAATCCGTATAGTCAGCTGCATATTTCGACAGGTTTCTATATATGTTTCAAAACAATCCCCTATTAGCTCAGCTAAAGCAACAAATGCGCGAAGACCTTCCTATCAAAGAAGGTGTCGTTAAAGGCACCTCCAAAGGCTTTGGCTTTTTGGAAGTTAGCGAGAAAGAAAGTTACTTTATTCCGCCGCCACACATGAAAAAAGTAATGCATGGCGATCACATTACGGCCATCGTGCGTAGTGAAAACGATCGCGAGCTGGTTGAGCCAGAAACGCTGATTGAAGCCGGTGTGACGCGCTTTGTCGGCCGCGTTAAGTGGTTTCGCGACCGCTTAAATATTGTGCCCGATCATCCATTGATGAAAGATGCTATTAAGGCTCGCGCCGCTAAAGGCATGGATGAAAAAAGTCTAAAAGAAGGCGATTGGGTGCTGGGTGAATTAACCCGTCACGCGCTGAAAGATAACGGCTTTTTCGCTAACATCATCGAAGTAATCGCTGGCACTGATGATCCTATCGCCCCTTGGTGGGTGGTATTAGCACGCAATAAGCTGGCTAATGAGGCCCCCGAAGACCGTAAAGATTGGCAACCCGTGGCAGAGGCAGAAACACTGACTCGTCGCGATATTACTGATGTGCCTTTCTTCACTATCGACGGTGAATCCACCCTCGATATGGATGACGCGCTTAGCATCAAGCGGTTAGAAAACGGCTGGGAACTGTTAGTTGCCATTGCCGATCCTACCGCTTATGTTGCCCATAACAGCGTTATGGACAAAGTTGCTGCCGAACGCGCCTTTACTGTGTACTTACCTGGTCGCAACATTCCCATGTTGCCACGTACCTTGGCTGATGAGCTGTGCTCACTGCAAGAAGGCGTAGAACGCTCCGTATTGTGTGCCCGTCTGTTTATCGACTTTGATGGTAAAGTTGATGATAAAGCCGAATTTTTTGCCGCTAAGATGCGTTCACACGCACGCTTAAGCTATGACCAAGTTTCTGACTGGGTTGAGAAAATTGGTGATTGGCAGCCTAAAAACGAAGAAATAGCTGAGCAATTACGCCAACTGACTGATATGACGCTGACGCGTAGCGCTTGGCGCAGCAAACACGCCATCGTGTTTAAAGACCGCCCAGATTATCGTTTTGCGCTGGATGCAAATAGCAGCGTCACCGCCATTTTGGTTGATTATCGCCGAATCGCCAACCAGATGGTTGAAGAGTCGATGATCGCCGCCAACTTGGCATGTGGTAACTGGTTGAACGAACGCATCGGTACCGGTATTTTTAACGTGCATACCGGTTTTGATGGCGAGAAAATGGAAGGTTTAGTCGAGCTGTTGCAAGCTCACGAAGCACCGTTTGAGCCAGAATCTTTGAGCACTCTTGCCGGTTTCTGTGCCCTGCGTCGCTGGGTAGATGAGCGTGAAACGTCTTATCTCGACAGCCGCACTCGTCGTTATCAGTCTTTTGCCGCCATGAGCCCGACCCCAGGCCCGCACTTTGGTTTAGGTTTAACCGCCTACGCCACCTGGACGTCACCGATTCGTAAATACGGCGACATCGTTAACCATCGCTTAATTAAGGCTATTTTGTCTGAGCAAGCACACGAAGCCTTTGTGCCTAGCGACGAGTTGGCCGTACATTTATCGGAACAACGCCGCATGCATCGCCGTGCCGAGCGCGATATTGCCGACTGGTTATACGTTCGCTTCCTGCAACCAGCGGTAGCAGAAGGCAAAGTGTTTGATGCCGATGTTGTTGATGTTGGCCGCGGTGGCGTTAGGTTACGTCTGCATGAAAACGGTGCCGGAGTCTTTATGCCTTCATCACTGATTTTGGCTAACCGCGATCGTTTAGAGTGCAGCTGGGACGATGGCCGCGTCTACTTAGACAAGGCGCCGTTATACGAGCTAGGTCAAGTGGTACAGATTATTATCACCGAAGCCATCGAAGACACGCGTTCGCTTATCGCTAAGCCTGCTCAAGCTATTTCACCAGTCGCCCCCAAGTAAGGCTAACGGCTAAATAGCATAGCAAGAGTCAGAGTAAGAACCGCCAAAGGGCCTGCCAACGCAGGCCCTTTTTTTTGTCTTAAATTGTAGGTGAAGGGTGAAGCGGACAAGATTTCAGAGCTGATATCTCTTTTTCCGTGTATTCCGTGGCGCAAAAAGTCTTTGGCATTTGTCTTTTAGCTGAGTGCTTGGCGCTCGGCGCTGAGTCTTAAAAGCATTATATCCGCCCCTGCTTACATATGCTTAATGGGTATATGGATAAGCTTATGAATTACTTATAGATCTATTAGACTGGCTTCATCAACATTATCCATGCTCTTGGAGTTCATCATGCGCAAATCCATTATCGCGACCCTGCTACTGACTGCGGGTTTAAGCACGGTAGTCCCTGTTCAGGCTAAAGAATTACTTAACAGCAGCTACGACATTGCCCGTGAACTGTTTGCCGAAATTAACCCAGTATTTATTGAGCACTGGGAAGAAGAAACCGGTGAAAAGCTAGAGATCAAGCAGACTCACGCCGGTTCATCTCGTCAAGCTCAGGCTATTTTGCAAGGTTTGCGTGCCGACGTGGTTACCTATAATCAGGTAACTGATGTGGATGTGCTGTATGAAAAAGGCAAACTGATCCCCAAAGATTGGAAAGCTCGCCTGCCGAACGACAGCTCGCCCTATGTCTCGACCATGGCGTTTTTGGTTCGCAAAGATAACCCCAAGAACATTAAAGACTGGAACGATCTCACCCGTGAAGACGTTAAATTAGTGTTCCCCAACCCTAAAACCTCGGGTAACGGTCGTTACACTTATTTAGCCGCTTGGGGCGCTGCCCATAAGCAGTTTGATGGTGACCAAGACAAGATCCTCGAGCACATGGGCAAGCTCGTAAAGCAAGTTGCCGTGTTTGATACCGGCGGCCGTGGCGCGACCACTACTTTTGTTGAGCGTGGCATTGGCGACGTGCTGATCACCTTTGAATCTGAAGTGAACAACATTCGCGACTTATACGCCGATGATGGTTATCAAGTAGTCGTACCCTCGGTAGACGTGTTGGCTGAATTCCCCGTCACTTGGATTGACCGTAATGTAAAACGTAACGACACCGAACAAGAAGCCAAAGCTTATTTGGAGTTTTTATATAGCCCCGTTGCACAGCGCATTTTGGCGAAGCACTACTATCGCGTAAACGATAAAGAAGTCGCAGCCGAAGTCGCTGACAAGTTTCCAGAAACCGAGCTATTTAAAGTAGAAGACGTGTTTGGTAGCTGGGAGCAAGCCATGAAGGATCACTTTGTGAATGGCGGCACCTTAGACCAGTTACAAGCTAAAGGACGCTAAACCATGGCGGCGCTCTTGGGGTCATCTAAGCGAGTATTACCCGGCTTTACCTTAAGCTTGGGCACCAGCTTGCTGTTTGTCAGTCTCATTATCTTGCTGCCATTAACCGGCTTGATAATGAACACTAGCCAAATGGGCTGGGCACAATACTGGCAGGTAATTAGTGACCCCAGAGTGGTGGCAACCTATAAAGTCACCGCCAGCGCCGCAGCTGCAGCTAGCTTGTTCAATATGGTGTTTGGCCTATTAATGGCCTGGATTTTAACCCGTTATCGTTTTCCTGGCCGCGCTCTTCTCGACGGGCTAATGGACCTACCCTTTGCCCTGCCCACCGCCGTAGCGGGCCTGACATTGGCCTCGTTATTTGCCACCAATGGTTGGTATGGCGAATGGTTGGCTGAGTTGGGCATCAAGGTGTCTTACACTTGGATAGGCATAGTAATTGCTATGATCTTTACCAGCGTGCCCTTCGTGGTGCGTACCGTACAGCCGGTATTAGAAGACTTAGGGCCAGAATACGAAGAAGCGGCCGCCATGTTAGGAGCCAGCCCTTGGCAGGCTTTTAGTAGAGTGGTCTTACCCGAATTGAAACCTGCGTTAATTACCGGCACCGCCTTGTCATTTACTCGGAGCTTGGGCGAGTTTGGTGCCGTTATTTTTATTGCCGGCAACATGCCGTGGCAAACCGAAATTACCTCTTTGATGATTTTCATCAAACTCCAAGAATTTGATTATGCTGCTGCCAGTGCCATTGCCAGCATCATATTACTGGCCTCTTTCGTGCTGCTGTTCTTAATAAACGGTATTCAGAGTCGCTTTATGCGCCGCGTACGAGGCAACAGCTAATGGAACAATCCTTAACTTTAAAAGCGTCACGCCCCTGGGGCCGCTGGTTGTTAATTGGCACTGGTGTAACACTGACTCTGCTGTTGTTAGTGGTGCCGCTGCTGGCCATTATTGCCGGTGCCTTCGCCGCGGGAGTGGGTGGGGTAATCGAAAACCTCAACGAACCAGACATGCTGCATGCCATTGGCCTAACGCTGTTGGTAGCCGCATTAACCGTACCCATTAACCTGGTATTCGGTACCCTGCTGGCTTGGTTGGTGACACGCTTTAATTTTCGCGGCCGCCAGCTACTACTCACCCTAATGGACGTGCCGTTTGCGGTATCGCCGGTGGTTGCCGGTTTACTGTATTTACTGATGTATGGCGTAAATGGCCCCGTTGGCGGCTGGCTTGATGGCTACGATATGCAGCTGATGTTTGCCTGGCCCGGCATCGTTATGGTCACGGTGTTTGTGACCTGCCCATTTATGGTACGAGAGCTGGTGCCGCTAATGAGCAGCCAAGGCACGGATTCAGAAGAAGCGGCCGTATTGCTGGGTGCCAGCGGCTGGCAGTTGTTTCGCAAAATCACCCTGCCCAATATTCGCTGGGCGCTGCTATACGGCGTCATCCTGACCAACGCCCGTGCCGTGGGCGAGTTTGGCGCGGTATCGGTCGTATCTGGCGGCATTCGTGGTGAAACCAATACCCTGTCGTTACACGTCGAGCTACTGCATCAAGACTACAACGCAGTCGGTGCTTTTACTGCCGCCGCTTTATTAACGCTGATGGCCGTAATCACCTTATTATTTAAATCTTATCTTGAATGGCGCCTGCACAGCGCCGAAGCACAGGAGTAATCCAGTATGAGTATTCAAATTGAGGGTATTCACAAGTCCTTCGGCAAAACTAAGGTGCTGCACGATATTAATCTCGACTTGCCCAGCGGGCAGCTAGTTGGTCTATTAGGCCCTTCTGGCTCGGGTAAAACCACGCTGCTGCGTATTATTGCCGGGCTTGAGCACGGCAATGGCGGCCGCATTCACTTTAACGGCTCTGATGTGACCGACTTACACGCCCGCGATCGCAACGTCGGTTTTGTGTTTCAAAACTACGCGCTATTTCGCCACATGACGGTATTCGACAACATCGCCTTTGGCCTAAGCATTATGCCCAGAGCGCAACGCCCCGCTAAAAGTGAAATTAAGCGCCGAGTGAACGACTTACTAGAAATGATCCAGCTATCTCATGTGGCTGAGCGTTTTCCGGCCCAGCTGTCTGGCGGTCAACGTCAGCGAGTCGCTTTAGCCCGTTCACTGGCAGTAGAGCCTGGCGTATTGTTACTGGATGAGCCCTTTGGTGCACTGGATGCACAGGTACGCAAAGAGTTACGTCGCTGGTTACGCCGCTTGCATGACGAGCTGCATTTCACCAGCGTGTTTGTAACGCACGATCAAGAAGAAGCATTAGAGGTGTCGGATCAAGTCGTGGTGATGAGCCAAGGCCGAGTGGAGCAAATTGGCACTCCCGATGCTATCTGGCAAGCGCCTGCCAGCCGTTTTGTGTTGGAGTTTTTAGGTGAGGTGAACAAGATTAACGGCGAGCTCAACGGCAGCCGTTTCAAGGTCGGCCATTATCCGCTGCAATTACCGGTGGCTAGCCATAAACAAGGCTCCGCCTGCTGGTATTTACGCCCCCATGAGATCAGCTTAAGAACACAAGCCGATGCTCAGCACCCGTTGCCGGTGCTGGTCACCGACGTCAATGCCCGGGGCAGCCTGATCCAGCTAGAATTAGAGCCCAAAGATTGGCCAGGTCAGCTAATGGAAGCGCAACTTCCCCACCAGCACCTCAGCGGCGTAACTCGTGGCCAAACCTTATACTTAGGTAGCCAAGGCGGCCGCCTCTATGTCGGTGAGCAACAAATCACCGACAGCAGCCTGGCGCTGACGGCTTAAAATACAGCTTTAAGCTGTCAGCGACTGAGCCATCAAAACCTATTTTTGCCACGGAAAAACACGGAAACCACAGAAAAATAGGGATCAGATCTGAAAGGGCCAAAGCTATAAGGGGTAAGAGCAAGTAACAATCAAAACATCGTATATTGTTAGCTCTTACCCATACAATATCTTGTTACTTGTCGATCTTATCCCATCTTAATTTTTCCGTGGTTTCCGTGGATTCCGTGGCGAAGAGTTCTTTAATCTTTAAGCACTGATGCGCAGGGCTTACGCTTCACTCACGTTAACCAAACACACCCGATGATAGATAGCGGTCGCCGCGGTCGCAGATGATGGCGACGATAATGGCGTTATCAGCTTGCTCGGCCAGCTTAAGCGCACCGGCTACGGCTCCGCCGGAGCTGACGCCGCAAAAGATGCCTTCTTCACGGGCTAAGCGCAGCATGGTAGCCATCGCCTCATCTTCGCTAATATCCAGCACCTTATCGACACGGCTTTGCTCGAAGATACCAGGCAAATACGCCTCGGGCCAACGGCGAATGCCGGGGATATTACTGCCCTCACAAGGCTGTAAGCCGATAATTTGCACCTCAGTATTCTGCTGCTTCAGATATTGCGAGACCCCCATAATAGTGCCGGTGGTACCCATACTGGAGACAAAATGCGTTAGCTGACCACCTGTTTGCTGCCAAATTTCGGGGCCTGTGGTTAAAAAGTGCGCTTGGGGATTATCGGGGTTATTAAACTGATCTAAAATTACCCCTTTACCGTCGGCGGCCATTTTATCGGCCAAGTCGCGCGCGCCTTCCATACCCTCTTGCTTACTCACTAAAATTAACTCGGCACCATAAGCCAACATCGAAGCCTTGCGCTCTTCGGTGGCGTTATCGGGCATGATCAAGATCATGCGATAGCCCTTAATAGCCGCCGCCATAGCCAAAGCAATGCCGGTATTACCACTTGTGGACTCAATTAGTGTATCGCCCGGTTTAATCTCGCCACGAGCTTCGGCTTGGCTGATCATATTCAGTGCCGGTCGGTCTTTTACCGACCCCGCTGGGTTATTACCCTCTAATTTGACCAATACTTGGCTGCCCGTATGGCTGGCCAACCGTTGCAGGCGTACCAAAGGGGTATTGCCAACAAAGTCCTCTATGGTTGGAAATTGCATTGTTAATCCTTGAAAGTGATACGTTTATCCCATTTTACCCGATACAACTATGGGTCTCGAAAGCTTATTTTGGCATCTGTTATTACTAAATTGATGGACCTGTGCCCTAAGCCTAAAACTTATCCAAACTATGTCCATGCCAATCTGGCTCCCAGAGCCATCATGATGATGCCAGACAGTCGACTCATTATCACAGACGCTCGTTTTTTCCCCTGCAACACTCGCTTTAAATGCTGCCCAAGTAGGCCATAAGCGCCATTACAAAGGGTGGCTGTTAGAGTAAACACCAACCCTAAGATGAGTAACTGCACAGGAATAGAGCCCGCCTCTTGGCTAACAAACTGAGGAAGAAAGGCCAGAAAAAACAGTGCCACTTTAGGGTTCAGCAAGCCGACTATTAGGCCGCGATAAAAAATTTTTCCCCTGTTATTGCTACTTTGCGCCAGAGGTAAAGCAAACGTCGCCGCACTACGCAAACTAGTCCACCCCAAATAGAGCAAATAAGCCGCCCCAAGATATTTAATGATAATAAAAGCGGTCGCAGACTGCATAATCAGTGCCGATAGCCCGACCACTGCCAACAGGGTGTGTCCGAGGTAAGACATTCCTAGACCGAGCGCCGCCCAAAGACCAGCATAGCGTCGCTTGCTGAATGCTTGCGACAGCACAAAGAAAATATCAGGCCCCGGTGTTAGATTTAGGGCTAAGCAGGCGGGAATAAAGAGCAACCAAGGATCCATCTAATACCTCTATTAAGTTCACGTCTCTAGCATCAGGTACAGGCTAATTCTTGGATAATATGCTACAACCCGTAAGCGCAACTATGTCATATGAATAGAGCATCTATATAGCCATACCCACTATATAGCTGACCGACTTGTCTTGGCCATCTCATCCATATAAAAAGGAGGCTCTATGCCGCAGCAAGGACTTGATGCGCTATTTCGTCCCGCTAGCATCGCCGTAATTGGTGCCTCGCACCGAGATGATGGAGCCGGAAAACTGGTGATGAAAAACTTGCTGGCCGGTAACTTTAGTGGCCCCATTATGCCCGTCAACCCCAAGTACGAAGCAGTGGCTGGTGTGATGGCGTATCCCGATATATCCAGTTTGCCACGCACGCCCGACTTGGCCATTATTTGTACTCCAGCGGAGAAAAACCCCGAGATCGTCGAGCAATTAGGTAGTAAGGGCTGTAAGGCGGCTATTATTTTAGCCGCCGGCACCACGCCCGAGCAATTAACGCAGATGAAAGACAGTGCCCGCGCCCACAAAATGCGCCTACTGGGCCCCAACAGCATGGGTGTGATGATGCCTCACCTAGGGCTAAACGTCAGCTTTGCCCCTTTTCCAGCAAAGCCCGGCCGTATCGCCTTTGTCTCACAATCGGCCGCCGTCTGCTCAACTATTCTTGATTGGGCGCGCCATAACGACATTGGCTTCTCACACTTTGTTTCACTGGGTGACGCCTGCGATATCGACTTTGCGCAACTACTTGATTATTTAGCTCGCGATCGCCACACCAGTGCCATTCTGCTTTATATGGATGCAGTGCAAGATGCCCGTACATTTATGTCTGCAGCCAGAACCGCTTCGCGCAATAAAGCCGTGCTGGTTATCAAAAGCGGGAAAACCCGTATTGGCGCCCAGCTAGGTCATTTACACTCGGGTGGTAATGTGGGCATGGACGCGGCCTACGATGCCGCCATTCGTCGTGCCGGTATGCTACGGGTAAGAGATACCCACGATATGTTTGCTGCTGTAGGAACGCTAAATCATGCTCAACGTTTACGTGGCGAACGACTGGTTATTCTCACTAACGGTGGCGGCCCAGCCATCATGGCCATAGACTCACTGCTGGCTCGTGGCGGAAAGCTGGCCAGCCTAGGGGAACAAACTCTGGCTGCACTGGATAAGGTATTGCCCAAAGCTTGGTCTCATACTAATCCTATCGATATAGTAGGCGATGCGCCCATTAAACGTTATATCGACAGCCTTAAGGTACTACTCGACAGCGATGACTTTGATGCCATTCTAATTATGCATGCGCCCTCGGCCTCGGTCTCCAGCACTCTGGTCGCTAAAGAAATTATTCAGTTACTGAAAGACAACCCTCGCGCGCAGCGCTTTAATATTTTGACTAACTGGTCTGGCGAAACCAGTGTGTTTGAGGCGAGGCGTTGCTTTACCGAGGCCGGCATTCCGACTTATCGCACTCCAGAAAGTGCAGCCGGGGCCTTTATGCACCTGGTGGAATACCGTCGTAACCAAAAGTTACTGATGGAAACACCCGAATCTATTTCCGATATGCCCAGCGATAAAGAAACGGTCACTAACCTTATTCAAGAAGCTTTTTCGCAAAATATTTATCAGCTAGATACCCACGAAGTCAGTCGTCTTACGGCCGCCTATGGCATACACACTCTGCCTACTTGGATTGCCTCAGACAGCACCGAAGCCGCGCACATCGCCGAACAAATTGGCTACCCAGTGGCCATTAAGCTGCGTTCACCTGATATTGTGCATAAATCAGAGGTATCTGGTGTCGTACTTAACTTACGTTCCGCCGCCGAAGTTGCACAGTCTGCCGATGCCATTTTTGACAGGGTTAGTCAGTCTTACCCGGGCGCGCGCATTACAGGTTTAATGGTACAGCGCATGGCTAGCCGCGCCGGTTCGCAAGAGCTACACATAGCGGTACGTTCCGATCCAGTATTTGGCCCTATTATTCTGCTTGGCGATGGCGGAATTGATTGGGATGGCGAAGAACAAGCTGCGGTCTCTCTGTTGCCATTAAATATGACCTTGGCCCGATACTTAGTAATTCATGCCCTTAAAAGCGGCAAGTTAAGAGCCAACCGTTCGCAGCAATCATTAGATATGGAAGCGGTTTGCCGGGTATTAACCAAAGTCTCGCACTTGATCATTAATCATCCCGAAATCACTCATCTCGATATTCACCCGCTTTTGGCCACGGGCAAAGAGCTGATAGCCCTCGATGTCAGCATTAAGTTGCAACCATTTACAGGTGATGGACAGGCTCGATTAGCGATACGCCCTTACCCTACCGAATGGGAAGAGCAGGCTCAGCTTAAAGATGGCAGCACTATATTACTGCGTGCGGTATTGCCCGAAGATGAACCCGCCCATAAAGTTTTTGTCGCCAATGTCTCTGATGAAGACCGATATAAGCGCTTTTTCGCCGATGTGGTGATCGGTCATGAAGAGCTGGCACACATGACGCAGATTGATTACGACCGAGAAATGGCGTTTGTGGCAATTGCCGCCGATGGCAAGATTTTAGCCGTAGTTAGGGCTATTTCGGACTCCGACAACGAAGATGCCGAATTTGCCATCTTAGTTCGCTCCGATCTTAAGGGGTTGGGGTTAGGCCGTTTACTAATGGAGAAAATAATCCGCTATGCCGCCATTAAAGGCCTGAATACGCTCAGTGGCGTCACCATGCCGACTAACCGTGGCATGATCAACCTGGCCCGCAAGCTTGGCTTTAAAGTAAAAATAAACTTAGAAGATGGCGAAGCCGAGCTAAAACTACAGCTAGAAAAGACGGTGGTTGCTCATAACGAGTAGCAGAGAGGGAAACCCCTCTCTGTACGCTGTTCGAAAATTAAATCACTCTTGAGAATTGCTGCATGCGAGCTTGTTGGCGTAAGTGCACGTCGAAACACATGCAAATGTTGCGGATCAATAGCTCGCCTTTAAGGGTAACTTTAATCGCGGTATCGCTGAGCGTGACTAATTCATCGTCAATGAAGGTTTGTAGCAGCTTAAGGTCTTCAGCAAAGTAGTCCATAAACCGAATGTTGTATTGCTGTTCAAGCGGAGCAAAATCGAGCTCGAAACTACAAATCAGGGTTTTAATTAAATCTCGGCGCAAACAGTCATCTTCGTTTAAGGCATAACCGACGGTTTGCGCATGGCCGAGGGTGTCGAGCTGAGCGTAATACTCTTTTAAGTCTTTTTTGTTTTGCGAGTAAGCATCACCAATCATGCTAATGGCCGACACACCTAAGCCCAATAAATCACACTCACCCTGAGTGGTATAACCTTGGAAATTACGGTGCAACTTACCTTCATTTTGGGCGATGGCCAAGCTGTCGTCGGGCAGTGCAAAGTGATCCATGCCAATAAACTGATAACCCTGTTCGGTGAGGAAGTTGATGCTTTGCTCGAGCATCAGCAGCCTATTGGCAGGCGTAGGCATATCCGCTTCGTTTAACTTGCGCTGGGCGGCAAAACGACTCGGTAAATGGGCATAGTTAAATACTGATAGTCGCGCCGGCTTAAGTGCCACAATTTCTTTTAAAGTATGCTGAAAACTTGCAGGCGTTTGCAATGGCAAACCGTAGATTAAATCAAGATTAGTCGAACGAAAGCCTAGCTCGGCGGCTCGATTCACTAACGCCTTAATAAAGTCGTTATCTTGATCGCGGTTCACCATTTTTTGCACAGCTTTGTTGAAGTCTTGCACGCCCAAACTAATGCGGTTAAAGCCTAACTCTTTCAGTACTTCTAGTATGCTTAGCTCAATTTTGCGTGGATCTATCTCTATGCTGTATTCGCCTTGCTCAGCAAAATTAAAATGCTGGCGTAACAGGCTATTTAAACGGCGAATTTGTGGTTCGATCAAGAAAGTCGGAGTGCCACCACCCCAATGCAACTGCGTCACGGTACGCCCAGCAAACATGGGTGCTAAACGCTTGATTTCGAGCTCTAGATAGTCGAGATAGGGATCGGCCTTACTTTGGTGGCGCGTGATCACCTTGTTGCAGCCACAGTAATAACATAGCTTATGGCAAAATGGGATATGCACATATAGCGACAGCGGCCGCTCGGGGTAACGCCCGGCGGCGGCTTTAAGCTGGGTCATGCCAAAAGCATCGTTAAACTCTAATGCCGTGGGATAAGACGTATAACGGGGGCCCGAATAGTTATACTTTTCGATTAGCGCCTGATCCCATACTATTTGTGCTGACATGACCTCTCCTCGGCTTAGCGAGTGGGCAGTTCTAAGCTCGCCAGTCGCGTTACCTCTGTTTTAATTTGTGCGTCCAGCTCTTGTTCAAAACCGGCTCTTTGTAGATCCATGCGCATAATTTCATTGCGCTTATATTGCTTACGAGCATCGTGGGTAGGCATATCTTTCACTTTGTCATACAGGTCATACACACCCGGATAGTCAATGGCAAAGTCTTTTGGCTGAGCAAGCTGCAGCGCATTCAAAAGATTAGTTAAACGGATGGCGCCTTCAGAAAAGTTGCACTGCTCTTGGCTCATCGCCAACGCAATGGTGTTAATACTTTCTAAAATACGTAGATTACGCTTAACGATAGCCTGTTGTTGTTGCTGATTTTGCAACTTCAGCCGAGCCAGTAATTTGCCCGCATAAACAGCCAACCCTACGATGATAAGGCCGCCCACGAGGGCAGCCAGTAACCAAGGAGAGATCATGACTTATCTTCCTTATCCTCATATTGCGCAGGATCAAGTTCTGTATCCATAAAACGCGACCACAGATCGCCTCCCTCAGTAGACTCTTCATCATCGTCTTCCAATAGGCCCAGCTCTTCTAATATTTGCTGGTGGCGCGCTAAGGTTTTGTCTAACCAGCTGGCATCGCTCTTGTTCAGCTTTTCGCCTGCATCTACTTTATCTAGCAAGGTATTAAGACGCTCGTCGTTCTCTAGCTGCTCCAATTCTTGCTCAACGCTCAACGTCGAGGCATTGGGAGCCTGTTCCGCGAAAACATCTTCAGCAATGGCTTTTTCAGGCTGCTGTTTTTTCGCCGGCTTACTGCTTTTATCCGCTTTAGGTTTCGCCGATTCGGGCAGCAAAGAAATCGGCTTTTTAGAGCCTAAACGCGGATCTTGAGCCGCTTTAGAACCGGTATTTTTCGGGTTCAGCTCAGCAACATTCTGTCGCGAGCCAGCTGCTAGCCCGTGCCGTTTAGCTTTGCGTTTGCGATTCTTGCTCTGCTCGGCAGTTTCCTGACCTTCCTTGCGGGATCCAATTTGGCCCGGGCTACGGGCCTTTTTCATGCGTGTCATAGTGACTCCGGTATTTGCAGAAGTATTACATCGGCACCGATAAATTCGATGCCGAGCCCATCCCGTGCCGCCAGCCAAAGAAACGTTTCTCGGCTAAAAAAGCTGACATGGGTAGGATCCTGTTTGTAATGCCAGTTAGCAAATGCTTCCTGGTCTAAGGCCAGCTTGGTCATAATGCCCAGCCAGCCGCCTGGCCGCAGCAAAGACAAGAATAGTTGCCATTCTTTGCTTGGCCGATAAAAATGCTCCAGCACTTCGGTGCAGCATACAAAATCGTATTGTCGCTGTAATCGAGCCGGATAGTGCGCATAGTAAGGATCATAGGTGGTGGTGGCAAAGCCTGCTTCATTAAACATGGCCGCCAGTGCTGGCCCTGGCCCACAACCAAAATCCAACCCCTGACTACCCGCAGGCAAACGCGCTATTAGCGGGTCAACTACGCGCGCTAAAAAGCGGCGATAATTCTCACCTTCAATATGATTCTCGTGCAAATCATATTCTGCTTTCTCTTGTTGTGCATCTAGGCAATATTTAGGATCGACAAAGATTAACCCACACACAGCGCAACGTTGATAATTGCGTTGTTTGTCCTGCCAAAACAGGGGGGTGTCAATATGGTTGCAAAGAGGACAATTCAGGTCGTGCGACTGGGCAGACATGGAAAAACCAGAAAAAGCAGGGGGCACAGGCCCCCAAGGTGATAATATTAACGTAGGCCGGAAACGTACTTAGACAGTACTTCAATATCTTGGTCGGTTAGCTTAGCCGCAACACTGCGCATCATGCCGTTAGGATCGTTGTTACGCTCTCCACTACGGAATAAATGCAGCTGCTCGGCAATATACTTAGGATATTGACCAGCTAGGCTTGGAAACTGAGCGGCTTCCAGACCTGCGCCACGAGGACCATGACAGGCGATGCAAGAGGTAATGCCACGCTCAATGTCACCGCCTTGATACAAAGCAGCGCCCTGTTCAATAACTTCTTCAGGGGTGGCCATCGGTGTAATGGTTTGACTAGCAAAATAAGCTGCCAGATCTGCAGCATCCTGTTCAGACAAAGACATTGCCATGCCACCCATAATGGCGTTAGCACGACCTTCACCACCCGTTGCAGCAGCCTTATAGTCGGCGAGCTGCGTGGCTAGGTAAGAGGCGTGTTGACCAGCTAGCTTAGGGTACATGTCGAGAGGGCTGTTGCCATCAGGACCATGACAAGCGGCGCAGGTAGCCGATTTTGCCTTACCTGCTTGTGCGTCGCCTTGGGCTTGGGCAACACCAACCACTCCGAGCATTAAGGCGAGTGTAATTATAATTTTTTTCATGACGTTGCGACTTCTCGTTGTAAGAGCTTCCAGATCACATACCGATAAGGGCATGTTACAATGCGATTCAAAAAACGACACCATTCTACAATTATTTTGCAAGAAAGTAAGCAAAGCGGGTCGAGAACTCAGGGGAATTCACATTGAATAACAAACAGATAAACTTTAACAGCGCCCGCTTCATTACTAGTGCGCCTGATATTACGCAAATGCCTGAGGACACCGGTGTAGAGATTGCTTTTGCTGGTCGTTCAAATGCAGGTAAATCATCTGCACTAAACACCATTACCCAGCAGAAAAGTCTGGCGCGCATCAGTAAAACCCCAGGCCGTACTCAGCTGATTAACGTATTTGAACTCAGCGAAGGCAAACGCTTAATCGATTTACCAGGCTACGGCTACGCCAAAGTACCACAAGAAATGAAGCTAAAATGGCAGGCAGCCCTGTCAGTATACTTGCAAAAACGCGAAAGCTTGAAAGGCTTGGTGGTGCTAATGGATATTCGCCATCCGCTTAAAGATATCGACCAACAGTTACTGCAATGGGCCAGCGAAAGCCAACTGCCGGTATTAGCCCTGCTCACTAAATGCGATAAACTTAAACCCGGCCAGCGTAACTCGGAAGTATTGCGCGTACGTGAAGCGGTAAAAGTGTTTGGTGGCGATATTCGAGTCGCGTCTTTTAGTTCACTTAAAAGTTTAGGACTAGAGAATGCCAAAGAAGTATTAAGCGCTTGGTTATTGCAAGACGATGACCTTGCAGCAACCACCGACGGGGCCTCAGCCTGATGCGCCTTGACCGATTTTTATCTGAAAGTACCGGTCTAACACGTTCGGTTGCCAAAAAAGCACTGCACCGTGGTGAAGTAACCATCGATGGCGAAGTCGTTAAAAAAAGCGACCTGCAGATTAAACATCAAGAAGTGCGCTTTAAAGGCCAGCTACTTAGCACTCCTTCTGCTCGCTATATTTTGCTGCACAAGCCCGCCGGTTATATCAGTGCCACCCAAGATGATGTGCATCCTTGTGTGCTACAGCTACTGCCGATGGAGCTGCGCCGTAGCATGCAATGTGCAGGCCGACTCGATGTAGACACCACAGGCGTATTGCTGTTAACCGATGATGGCCAATGGTCGCATCGGCTACGCTCGCCCAAAAAAGGCTGCAATAAGGTGTATCAGGTCGATTTATCCGATCCGTTGACAGACACCTTGGCCGCAGAAATCACCGAGCGTTTTGCACAAGGGGTGGAGTTGCACGGTGAAGACAAGCCCACTTTGCCAGCTCAATTAGAAGTGATCACTCCCACTCGGGTACTGCTCACCATACAAGAAGGTAAGTATCACCAAGTTAAACGCATGTTTTCCGCCGTAGGGAATCATGTGGTTGGCCTGCATCGCTTACAAGTAGGCACTATTGTGCTGGGTGATGATTTAGCGGTCGGCGAGTGGCGCTACCTTAGCGCCGAAGAAGTCGCTTCAATCTAGCGCAATGCCGCACTAACTGTGAAACAAAGAGTAACCTATTTTTGCAACGGAAGAACACGGAACTCACGGAAAGTTAAGCTGAGCGAAAAGTGACTAAAGCATATTTTGTCAGGTCTTCACTACAAACTATGTTTTTTCAGATTTGTTCTCTATTTTTCCATGGGTTCAGTGCTCTCGTCGCAAAGAGGCGTTGCGAAATATGTTTTATTTGTTCTTACAACGCCAGTATCTGGGCTGTCGTCTTGAGCAGCTTTCTCAAAAATGCTCGGCTGAAAGTTAATGAGAACACCTTCACCCTGATCCTTCACTAATTACCCGCAGCAGCTTATCGTCACGGCGTTTAATGACCACCGTCAAGAAGCAAAAGGGGCAAGAATCACCAATAAGTCGGGTTAATGAGATCCGCATCTAGTCTCTACCTTGTGATAGGACTCAGCAACATATATTGTATTAGCTATTATTGTGCAAAATCATTCAATTAGGCATCTTGCTGCGCTAAATAGCTAATATCGACACTCTCGTTTAGCTTACTCAAACGGCTCGATATAAATTTATCTCGGGGAGATAAGGTGGCGTCTGAAACCGCGGCTATTGATGATCAGCTTATATTGCTAAAAATACGGTTTGCCGAAAGAACAGCCGCGCAATTAGATGCCCTATGGTGCAATCTTGCTACTTGGCAAAACGGCCACTACGCTCATGAAGATACCGAGTCTCTTTACCTGTTATTACATCAATTAGCGGAATCATCAGGCAATTTTGGTTTTAATCAGCTAGGCCAACAAGCGGCCAGAGCAGAAAAAATAAAACACAATTGTTAGTAATTGGCGAAGAGCTGAAACTTAATGCCGCCGATGGAGCGCTTTATCTGCGCAAACATCCATGTCGTCATGGTGCTAACTGCTATTTTCCTAGGGATAATAAGTAATGGATATATTGTTGCTAGAAGACGATTCCTTGGTGGCCGAGCTGATAGGGTTAGTATTGAGTGGCACTATTACCGGCGCGAAAGTTCGCTACACCACTTTAGTTTCGCAGGCAAAAGTAGCCTGGAACACACAGCCAGCCCAGCTGGTTATCTGCGATCGAAACCTACCGGATGGCTCTGGCCTAGATTTGGTCAAGCTGATACGCAGTGAAGATAAAACTACCCCTATCGTGATGATCAGCGCTCACTCTGACCGAGAGGCCGTGATTAGCGCTTTGCAGTACGGCATTAGCGAATTTATCGCAAAACCTTTTAATGTAACCATGCTGCAGCAAAGGCTACTCCCCATACTAGAGTCCTTATCGACAGCCGATGATGATGATCAACTGATACCCGAACTTGATGCTTGGCTGGCAAAAGCATTGACTGACAAGCTTCGCTTGCCTTCCGACATTGCCCCAGAAAACGTTTTACCCTTACTGGCCCAGAGTAATGAGCTATCCCCTTCGGAGCTGGCTCGTCTATGGCAAAAAGAAACCGTACTGTCTGCACGTTTACTCAATTTGGCCAATAGCGCCTCGCTGCAGCGCAGCGGCAAACCGTTGAGCCGATTGGATGAGGCCATCAGTACACTGGGTATCGATATGGCACTGAGCCTCGCCATGGCATTGGCGCTCGATATTACCGGCTCATTAAGTGACAAACGGTTAGTGACATTGGCGCTTCATCATTACGCAACCGCAGAACAGGTTGCAAGCATAGCTCGAGCCATGGCCATCAGCATAGGCCTAGATGGACTCAGCTGTTACACGGCCGGCTTACTCAGCCGTGTTGGTGAGCTTTCGACATTACGCACCCTGCAAGACTTTATCACCTTAGGGGGAAGCTTGGATGAGCTACAAATCACCTCAAAGTTAGCTGAATGGGCACCTAACTACGGTAATCGTATCAAGCAACAATGGGGCTTACCCTTGCCGGTAAGGGAGCTCATCGGTGCCATCCATATGACGCCTAGCCATGCTACCCAGCGGGCCTTACTGGTCATGCATTTGGCCGGATTGAGAGTGGCATCACAATTACATACGCCAGAGGCATTACGTATGTTGCGCCAGTCTGGGTTAGACGTCGAAAAATGGGCAACAAAAAAAGCACCGTACACCACCGCTAATGCGCCAGTTCAGGCTGAAGAACTTCCTGATACAAGTAATTAACCAAGTCTCGCGCGCATTTTATATGCGGAAAAATTAGTGGCATTACGCGTCTGACAAGCTAAAAAAGCCGAACTTGTAGAGTTCGGCTTTTTTATGTTTTGTCGTTTTCCTGACGAAAGTCAGCATCTAGATTTTTTGTAGGCTCGAATTTATTAGGCCCTACGCGCTACACCGAAACCCTAGTACTCTTCCTCGTCTTCCTGTTTACGAGGTGAGCTGCGTAAGTGGTGGGTTTTAAGATCATACCGCTCTTTAATCACATCTTTAACGGTGCCTTCCCATAACTTTATACCCACAAAGTAACCGGCTCTGGCCAGTACGTGAGCGGCCACTGGAGCGGTCACCAACACAAACACGATCATCGCTAAGGCTCGCACCACCAGGCTGATATCGTCGCTGTAATACACCACAAAACCACAGGTCATCATACCAATGCCTAAGGCTCCCGCCTTACTGGTGGCGTGCATTCGCGTTAGCAAGTCGGGCATACGAATAATACCGATACCCGACAACAGCATCAGAAATGCCCCTAATAACAAGAATAAACTGGTGATCACTTCAGTCGTCATGGCGTTGGCCTCCTCGTTCTAGATAGCGGGCAAAACCCACCGCCGTCATAAACGACGTTAATGCCAGTACTAAGGCCACATCAATCAACTGGGGGACGTCATAACGAATGCTATAAAGCACAATAAAGCCCACCGTCATCGAGGCAATCACTTCCAATGCCACCACCCGGTCGGGCAAGGTTGGCCCGCGCAATAGTCGTATGGTTGCTAGCACCAGCCCTATACTTAAAAAAATAAAAGATAACGTAATAGTAATTTCAAGCATGGTTTACCTCAGCAAATTCAGCACTCGGGCTTCTAGTGTCTTAAGCTCAGCCAATTGGCTTGCTTCGTCATCCAGATACATAAGGTGCACATAGAGCACCTTGCGGTCACTGGACACATCCAGTGCCAACGAGCCCGGTGTCACGGTAATTAGATTTGCAAATACACTAATAGCCGCCTCATCTTTAAGATCTAACGGAATGGCAATAACACCTGGACGCATTAAGTGCGTTGGGGTTAACACGTCGTAGGCGACTCGAGCGTTGGCCTTGGTCAGGTCCCAGATAAAAAATAAAATGAAGCTGATAATTTTCGGGAGCTTGCCAAAATAATTAGCAAACATGGGTTTATCTCGAGCCACATACGCCAGCACCAAATAGCTCAACAACATGCCGGCAAATAGATTACCAATGCTGTAGTTGCCCGACAAAATGACCCAAAACAGGGCCAATAACATGTTCCAGCCAAATGCCTTCATGTGCCACTCCTTGGGTCAACCGATCCTAATACCGCTTCAATATAATAGCTGGGCGTTAATAACTGATCTGCGGTATCCAGTGCCAATTGCACAAACCACTCGGCACCTAAGCCGATAGTTAAGGTCATTAATGCCAAAACTATTACTGGCGAATACAACACATAACGGCTGGGGTCATCCTCACCACGCAGCGGTTTAGCCTCATCTGGTAAGGGCTTCCAAAACGCTTCTGCCCAGATCTTGACCATAGAATAGAGGGTTAATAGGCCCACCAATAAGGCAATACCCACCATCCACCAAGCCCCTTCCAGCACTCCGGCCTTGATCACCGTATATTTGGCAAAAAAGCCCGACAGCGGCGGTATACCCGCCAGCGACATGGCGGGAATAAGAAACAACAAGGCCAACCAAGGCGTAGAACGATACAAGCCACCCAGCTTCGCCAAATCGTAACTACCATGATAGCGATACATAATACCGCTGATCAAAAACAGGTTAGTTTTCACTATAATGTGGTGAAAAATATAGAAAACACCGCCGGCAATAGCCAGCGGAGTAAACAGCGCCAGCCCTACCAGCATATAACCAATTTGGCTTACGATGTGAAAAGACAGAATACGCCGTACTTCAAACTGTGCCGCGGCTCCCAGCACCCCCGTTAACATGGTGAAAATACCCATACCCATTAGAATATGGTGATGAGTAAGGCTGACGTCTTGCACAAAAATCAGGCTAAATACCCTATACAGCGCATACACCCCTACCTTAGTTAGCAAACCGGCAAACACCGCCGAAATCGCCACCGGCGGCGTGTGATAAGACGCAGGCAACCAGAAAAACAACGGAAACGCCGCCGCCTTAATACCAAATGCAACTAAAAACAGCATGGCAATCACGGTGACTAGCCCCGGCTGATCGCTACTGGATAGCTTTACTGCCAAGTCCGCCATATTCAAGGTGCCGGCATAGCCATATAGCAAGCCCACCGCCGTTAAAAATAGTGCCGACGATAATAAGTTTAAGGTCACATATTTAAGCGCGCCTTCCATTTGCGCCCGTTCGCCACCCAAAATCATTAGGCCAAACGAAGCCACTAGCATGATCTCAAACCACACGTAGAGGTTAAAGATATCGCCAGTTAAAAACGCCCCGACTACCCCAGCCAACATTAGGTGCAGTAGCGGATAATAACCAAAGGCTTCATGATTACGACTCATGGTAGCCAGCGAATAAATAGCCACACTAAAACCAATAATGCCGGCGACCAGTACCATAATGGCGCTAAGTAAGTCAGCCACCAGCGTAATGCCATAAGGGGCAGACCAATTGCCCATATACGCCACCAAAATGCCTTCTTGGCGTACTTGTATAAACAAGTTAATACCAGCCCACAATAAACCGGCACCGGACAACACAGACAACCAGCGCTGCGCTAGTCGCGAGCGCCAGCAGGCCAAGGTGAGTGCACCCGCCAGCATGGGGATAAAAATAGGTAAAATTACGGCTATATTCACAAGTCGGTACTCTTCATTTCGTTCATGTCATCGGCGCCTATTACTTCATAAGCACGGTGAATGAGCACTACGGCAAAAGCGAGTACCCCAAAACTAATAACAATGGCGGTTAAGATTAATGCCTGTGGCAAAGGATCTGCCATGGGGGCCGTCGCCTGCTCTAGGCCCTTGGGAATTAACGGCGGAGCGCCACGTACTAAGCCTCCTCCGGTTAAAATCAGTAAATTGGCGGCGTTAGAAAGAATCATCAGCCCGATCACCAATTTTACAATGCTGCGTCTGAGCATCATAAATAAAGCAGTGGCGTACAAACCGCCAATCACGAAAGCGAATAAAGTTTCCATTACTCCCCTACCTTAGCTAGCGACAGCAAGATGGTTGAAACAACACCAATCACCACTAAGTACACGCCAATATCGAATATTAATGGTGTACTTACTGCTAAATCGCCAATGCCGGGAACATAAATATTGGCCCATTGGCTGGTTAAAAATGGCTGGCCCCGAAACACCACACCCACCATGCCACTTAATAGCGCCAATATGAGGCCCACGCCCATGAGCAGCTGGCTTTCTACCTTTAACAGCTTCTTAGTACTGCTAGCATCAAAGGCAAACAAATGCAGAGCAAAGGCACTGGAGGCGACCAGCCCCGCAATAAAGCCACCGCCAGGTTCATTATGGCCGCGCAACAGTAAAAAAATAGAAAACAGCAATAACAACGGCACCAACATACGGGTGGATGTTTGCAAAATTATCGACGAATCAGATCTCATTTATGTGACTCCCAACGGAAACGGATCATGGCGTTTACGCCAATGGCAGCCAGAGCCAGCACAAAGATTTCCCCTAGGGTATCCAGCGCACGAAAATCCACCAAAATCACGTTAACGATATTGCGACCGTGGGCCATCACATAGCTATTGGCCACTAAGTACTCGGTAATGCCCTCACCCGGCAACGATATTTGATTAACAGTGAGTAGCATCATGGTCACTAACACACCAAAAGCACCTGCCACTATCGCATCTCGCCAACGTACTAATGGGCTCGCTAAGTCCTGAAAGCCCGGCAACCGGAATAAGACCAACACCAGCATAATCACGGTAAGGGTCTCAACTAATATCTGGGTAATAGCCAAGTCTGGGGCACTAAAAAACACATAAACCATCGCCATGGCAAAACCAAGCACACCCAATGCAGCAACCGACCCTAATCGTAATCGTGTCACACAGGCATACACAACTGCCACCAACATCAGTAGTGCGATAACGACCTCATAAAAGCTCACATCGGCAAACGACAGCGAATAAACAAATGCATCTTCAGACCAGAATACATAGGCTAATAGCGCAATAGTAGTGATCAATATGGTCAGAATATAGTTCGCCATATAGCCATTTTGCAGTATTCGAGTTTGGGTTTTAGCCAGCCAGACTAGGCCATCCATCATCCGCTCGTAGTTCCGCTCTGGGCCATAGACCAAGGGGTCAACGACCTTAGCCAACGGCTCACGAACCTGCTGCCAATAACGGTATAAAAACCAACCACACACCATCGCTAAACCACTGAGCAATAGCGGCACATTAATACCGTGCCACACGGCTAAATCAAGCTCGACCTCGGCGCCGCCACTAATGGCCGTAATCGCAGCCTGCAGTAAGGGGGAAACTACACTCGGCGCCAGCCCCATTAGCAAGCTGAGTACTGCTAATACCGAAAAGCCCAATCGCATCGACCAAGGCGCTTCGTGTGGTGTTTTCGGTGTCATGCTATAAGCGCCATAAAACGGCTTAATGGCCACCAAAGCACTGGCTGCCACTATGCTAATGGCGGTGATCACCGACAGTACAATGAGTAGACCAGACAAATTAGCGCTGGTTAAGGCGGCGCTAAACATCAGCTCTTTAGCAATAAAGCCAAATAAGGGGGGAATACCCGCCAGCGACAGCGCTGCAATGGTTACAAACAACGTGGTATGGGGCATATATTTGCGCAAGCCACTGAGGTCTCGCACATCTTTGGTGCCAGTAACGTGGTCTAAGGTGCCCGCCGCCATAAAGAGCGCGCCTTTATACAGGGCGTGAGCCAGCAAAAATACCATCGCCGCTTCTAGCGCGTGAGGAGTACCAATACCAATTAGCATGGTCAAGGTACCCAGCGCCATCACGGTAGAAAACGCCAAAATACGTTTAAGATCCGTGCTGCACACCGCCATAATCGCGCCCAGCGTCATGGTGACGCCACCAAATAGCGACAGCGTAATGGTCCACGGCTCAAAATCCGCCATCATAGGCTGCAAGCGTGCCATTAAATAAATGCCCGCTTTCACCATGGTGGCCGAGTGTAAGTAGGCACTTACTGGCGTGGGGGCTGCCATGGCATTAGGCAACCAGAAATGAAATGGCGTTTGTGCAGACTTGGTAAAGGCACCCAGCAAGATCAGCCCCATCATGGCCAAAAACAGCGGGTTGTCTTGCAGCGAGGTCCCCTGAGCGAGCAGCTCGGTCATCTCGAAACTGCCACCAATATGGCCCAGTAAAATAAGGCCGGTCATTAGCGCTAACCCGCCACCCACGGTAATAAAGAAGCCCTGCAGGGCCGCCTTGCGGGCTTTTTCTTGTTCGTGATTAAAGCCAATCAGCAAATAAGAGGTAAAACTGGTTAGCTCCCAAAATACAAACATCGCAATCAGGTTACTGGATAGCACCAGCCCCAGCATCGCCGCCATAAATGCCAGCAGATACATTAATAGCTTATGAATATCTTGATGCCCGTGCAGATAACGACCGGCATAAATAAAGATAAAGGTACCAATTCCCGTGATCAGCAAAGCAAACATCAAGCTAAGGCCGTCGACCATCAAGCTCAGATTAATATCTAAACTTGGGATCCAGCGATAACTGTAATGTATCGTTTCACCGGCGGTAACGGCCGGCCAAAAACTCAAAAAGTAAACAAACAATGCCGCAGGCAGCGCAGACAAGTACCAGCCGATTTTATCTCCCATTACAGGAGCTAATCGGGGTACCAGCAACGCTAAAATAAAGCCTGCTAGAATGGCAACAAGCATAGGAAACGCCTCCTTTCCTTGCCTGTTCAGGCAATAGAATAAGCTGAAAATAGGGGGGAGATGACACAGTGCAGAGGCTATAGTAAGAATTTTTTTCGATTAACTTTCAAAAAGTTAATCGATTTTTTTATATTATTATGGTCGAAGATACTACAAGTCGATTTAACAAAACGCAAGCAGGGCCATGTGTTTAGCCCCGCTTTTCATGCTAATTGAGAGCTCGCGCAAAGTGACAACAAGTTCAGTAATAAATTTATTCACAAAGCAAAAAAATGATCTACCGGGCCACGACCTTGACCAATACGCACTCGGCTACCCGCTAAAATGGCCTGATCAATATAATGCTTTGCCCGTGCAACGGCTTCTTCCATAGTAAAGCCTTGGCCCAAGTAGCACGCCAACGCCGCCGATAAAGTACAGCCGGTGCCATGGGTATTACCGGTCATTACTCTTGGGGTATCAAAGCAGCGCACTTGGCCCGCACTCAATAACCAGTCGGGGCTGCGGGCTTCTTGTTGCAAGAAGCCGCCTTTCAGTAATACGGCGCCACAATCTAGCTTGGCCAACCCCACAAACAACGACTCAACATCATCCAGTCGCGTCGGCAATGGCGCATCAAGCAGTGCCGCCGCCTCGGGTAAGTTAGGGGTGATCACATCGGCCAGCGGCAGCAACTCTTCGCGCAGGCAGTTCACCGCATCGTCGGCCAGCAGCATATCGCCATTAGCCGTCACCATCACCGGGTCGACCACCAAGTGCGCCGGGCGATAACGACGCAAGGCCGCCGCCACGGTACGAATGGTGTCGCTGTCGCCCAGCATGCCCACCTTCACGGCGGTCACCGCTAAGTCGCTGAACACTGCATCAAGCTGCGCTTGAATAATATGTTGCGGGGTTGGGTGCACCGCGGTCACGCCTTGGGTATTTTGTGCGGTTAATGCCGTAATAACCGAACAGGCATAACCGCCGGTAGCAGAAATGGCTTTAATATCGGCTTGAATACCGGCACCGCCGCCGCTGTCAGACCCGGCAATGGTCAGTACTATTGGTTTTTGCTGATGGTTTTTTTGTTTGCTGATGTCTTGTTCGGTCACGGGTTGCTTGGGCATTTCCTTGGCTCCTTCGGGCGAAGAAACCACCGGCAAACTTGAATTTGCCCGTTAGTTTCCTACGCCAGTATTAACTGGATCAGGTACAGCGGGTCCGGTATACACCGTCTCAGCCTGCTTAAGGCTCCCCGACTAACAATGAAGCCGATAATAGCGACCTAGGGCTTGAAAAGAAAGCCGTACCCCTTCGGGAGCTATAAGCTTGAAGCTGTAAGCCGTAAGTTAAAGATTAAGAACAAAGGCTAAAGATAGCTCTGCAACGGAATCCACACCTCTTTACTTATAAGAAGCACAGAAAAATAGTGATCAAATCTGAAAGAGATTTTTAATGGTAAAAGCAAAGACCCAAGCAAAACTGACAGGCGGACCCCACGAGCGAGTGTTGAGTTTTTAGTGTTGAATGCTGATCGTCATTGCGAGGAGTGAAGCGACGCGGCAATCTATGTTTGGACACAGTGCTGGTTTGTAGCATGGAAAGACCGCGCTGCCTTAACGTATCGCGTACAGCGCAAGACGTAGAGCGATGTCTTTGTAGGGGCGAATTCATTCGCACAAGAACTCAGTGCGAAATACTGGGATGAAACAGTTAAAGGCAGGCACAGGCGAATAGGCCAGACCCCGCTTTCATGCAGCGGGGCTTTAAAACCATTCTGCTCCGCAGAACCCACAGCGGTCGTGTGGGACTACAAAACCGTAGCGCGGTGTAAATCTGCATAAAAAAAACCGAACCAACCGGCTCGGTTTTTCTTTAACTTATGGCTTACAGCTTACGGCTTAAAGCTGTGGCTAATGCGCCTGATCCCAGTTATCACCTTCACCGGCTTCAACCAGCAAGGGTACGTCTATGCTGGCAGCGTGTTCCATTAGCTCGCAAATTTTCAGCTTAAATTCCGCGACTTTATCTTCGCGGATTTCAAACACCAATTCATCGTGCACCTGCATGATCATGCGCACTTCGCCATCGGCTTGTTGCGGTAGCCATTCGGCAACTTTGATCATCGCCTTCTTAATGATGTCGGCGGCGGTGCCCTGCATAGGCGCGTTAATAGCGGCACGCTCCGCGCCTTTGCGGCGCGCACCGTTTTTGGCGTTAATTTCTGGCAAATATAAACGACGACCAAACAGCGTAGACACGTAACCTTTATCTGCCGCCAAAGCGCGAGTGTCTTCCATGTATTTCAACACGCCGGGGTAGCGCTCAAAATAGATATCCATATAAGACTGGGCCTCATGACGTGGAATGCCCAACTGACGAGATAAACCGAAGGCGCTCATGCCGTAGATCAAACCAAAGTTAATGGCCTTGGCGCGACGACGCTGCTCGGTAGTCACGCTATCGAGATCGACACCAAATACCTCGGCGGCAGTGGCCTTGTGCACATCTAAACCCTTGGCAAAGGCATCGAGCAGTCCTTTGTCTTTGGATAAGTGCGCCATAATGCGCAGTTCAATTTGCGAGTAATCCGCCGCCACTAACTGATAACCCGGCTCAGCAATAAAGGCTTGGCGAATGCGTCGCCCCTCTGGAGTCCGAATTGGAATATTTTGCAGGTTAGGATCCGAGGACGACAAACGCCCTGTCGCCGCGTTCGCCTGATGATACGAAGTATGAATGCGACCGCTGTGCTGGTTGACCATTTTCGGCAACTTATCGGTATAAGTCGATTTCAGCTTACTTAAGCCACGATATTCCATCAATAGCTTAGGCAGTGGATAATCCAGCGCTAGCTCTTGCAGCACTTCTTCTGCAGTAGACGGGGCGCCCTTGGGCGTCTTCTTTAATATCGGCAGCTCTAGCTTGGTAAACAGAATTTCACCCAGCTGCTTAGGCGAGCTTAAGTTAAAGGGGCCACCCGCTAACTCATGGGCTTCAAGTTCTAATTCTTTTAAGCGCTTGGCAATCTCATCGCTTTGGATGGCTAGTAATTGGCTGTCCACCTTAACGCCGGTGTATTCCATTTGCGCCAGAATGGGCACCAAAGGCATTTCAATGTCGGTGAATACGCTTTCTAACTCAGGTTCTGCCGCTAACTGCTCAGATAAGTGATGGTGCAAACGCAGCGTAATATCCGCATCTTCGGCGGCATAAAAAGCCGCTTCTTCTAGCGGTATCTGGTTAAAGGTCAGCTGCTTTGCGCCCTTGCCAGCAATGGCTTCAAACGGCGTGGTGGCATGATTTAAAAAGAAGTTCGCCATGCTGTCCATGTCGTGACGGGTTTGTACTGAGTTCAGTACATAAGACTCCAGCATGGTGTCTAGCCCAATGCCTTGCATGTGAATGCCGTGATTTTTTAGCACGTTGGCATCGTACTTAAGGTTTTGGCCCAACTTAATGGGCAATTCGGCTTCTAGCAGTGGCTTTATTGCGGCCAGCACAACGTCTTCACTTAACTGTTCGGGGGCATCTAAATAATCGTGACCAAAGGGCACATACGCTGCCTCACCCGCTTTCACCGAAAACGACATACCGACCACTCTGGCATCACGATAATTGAGGCTGGTGGTTTCGGTATCGAAGGCGAAATACGGAGCCTTGGCCAGTCGCGCTATCCACTCTTGTAACTGTGCTTCGGTTAGTATGGTGTGATAGTCCACTGCCATAGCAGGTACCGCAGGAATGGCCTCAATCTCGGCTTGCTCTGGGTCTAGCTCGGCCAACAGATTACGGAACTCATACTCCTGGTACAGCGCCTTCAGCGCTTCGGTATCAGGCGGGGTTTGCAATAGTTCGGCGGGGCCACAATGTAGCTCAACATCGGTTTTAATGGTGGCAAGCGTATAGGATAAGTCCAAAATATCTTTATGTTCTAAAAACTTAGCGGCAAAGCTTTTTGAGCCACGAAAGCCAAGATCCGCCACTTTATCGGTATTGGCGGCGATCTGTTCAATCGACCCTAACCCTTGCAGCAAAGCAACGGCCGTTTTCTCGCCCACGCCGGGCATGCCCGGAATGTTATCTACCTTATCGCCTACCAACGCCAGTAGGTCGATAATCAACTCGGGCGGCACGCCAAATTTTTCGATTACGCCGTCTCGGTCCATAAAAATATTTTTCATGGTGTCCATCAACAACACATGATCGGTCACCAGTTGCGCCATATCTTTATCGCCGGTGCTGATCACCACATCCAGCTGCTGCTCGGTTGCCTGACGTGCTAGCGTGCCGATCACATCATCCGCTTCTACACCGCTTTCGATCAGCAAGGGTAAACCCATGGCTTTAATGATGTTATGAATCGGCTCTATTTGGCTGCGCAAGTCATCCGGCATCGACGGTCGTTGTGCCTTATATTCCGAGTACAGATCATCGCGAAAGGTCTTGCCCTTGGCATCAAATACGACCGTGACTTGCGAGTCGGGAAACTGCTTATGCAGGCTGCGCAGCATGTTCGTGACCACACGAATAGCCCCACTTGGGCGACCATCGCTGGTGCGCAGATCCGCCTTTAAGGAGGCAAAATAGGCACGATAAAGATAGGAAGATCCATCAACTAGGATCAGCGGTTTGGAAGGAATGGCAACCATGGTGTCGTTCTCGTTAATGCGTTGGCCGTTAGCATGCCACAGCCAAGCCGCGGGCACCATGGCAGCGCCATTCAACCCTGTGGATAACTCTGTGCAAAGGTGATCTTGATAAGATCTTGATCTTATTTTTTAATCTATATTTATCAATAAGTTAAGAATAATTAACCAATATCTAATTAAGATCTTGCAATGTGGAAAATCTTTATCGCACGTGATCTGCACAATTATTAACCGAAATAAATGCTAGCATGATATGAATGCTTCATTTAGTGGTAAATAGGGAATTTGGCATGACAGATATATAAAACATAGCTATTTGCTGGTCACTATCCGCTGCCGAATATATCAAAGCTTAGCTGGCATTTTTTACCACGCAATCTACAGACGAAATATAAGAACTGATAATGCTTAGAATACAGGTTAGATTTAACTCTTTACGCCTTACCCTCACCTGTTTTTTTGCGTAGCAATTAAGGAGACTGATATGAAAAAGGTTGCCATTATCTTAAGTGGTTGCGGTGTCTACGATGGCTCAGAAATTCACGAGGCCGTGTTGTGTATGTTGCATTTGGCAAGACAAGGCGCCAGCTATCAATGCTTTGCTCCCGATAAGCCTCAAGGTCAGGTTATTAATCACATTACCGGTGAAGAAGAGCAAATCAGCCGCAATGTGCTGGTTGAAGCGGCGCGCATTGCCCGCGGCGATATTAAACCGTTAACCGAGCTCAACACCGCAGACTTTGATGCCCTGCTACTGCCGGGTGGTTTTGGTGTGGCTAAAAACCTCAGTGACTTTGCCGCACAAGGAGCAGACGCTCAACTTGATGCACACGTGCTGGCAGCCTGTAAGGCTTTTGCTGCCGCGCGCAAACCCGCCGGATATTGCTGCATAGCTCCTATATTGATACCCCGCGTGTATCCCGCAGGTGTGAAAGGCACCATAGGCACAGAAACCGGAGTGGCAGAGGCGTTTACCGCCATGGGCGGCGAGCATATCGGCTGCGTCGTTACCGATGTGGTAGAAGACAGCCGTTATCAGGTTATTTCTACCCCCGCCTATATGCTGGCGAAAACGATTACCGAAGCCGATACCGGCATTGGCAAGTTGGTAAAGCGACTGCTGGAGATGTAATCGTCGATTTGTTGCGTAACGCTGCTGGTTGCGGTTATATGTGATTAACTTGTAAAATCTGGCGGACGACTGCTGACCAACATAACAGCGCTTCTTTCGTCACGCCATCCAACGATGGCGACGCCCTAACATGGTGCCGTTAGGCACAAGGAGAATAAATAATGCTTAAGTCCATTACGCTACTGGGTAGCGCCCTTGCCTTGTCTGCCACTATGCTCACGCCGGCCATGGCAGCCGATACCGTTAAAGTAGGTATGTCCGGCCGTTATTATCCTTTTACCTTTGTTAAACAAGACAAGCTGCAAGGGTTTGAAGTCGACGTATGGAACGAAATTGGTGAGCGTTTAGACAAAGAAGTTGAGTTTGTAACGACTAGCTTCTCTGGGCTATTCGGCATGTTGGAAACGGGCCGTATTGATACCATTGCCAATCAGATCACCATTACACCAGAACGCCTAGAGCAATATAATTTTTCCACTCCCTATGTCTATGACGGCGCGCAAATCGTGGTACGTAAAGGCAACGACAGCATTCAAGGAATGGAAGATCTCAAAGGCAAGAAAGTAGCGGTTAACCTAGGATCTAACTTCGAACAGCTGATGCGCAAGCAAGATACCAATAATGAAATTAATATCATCACCTATGAAACCAATCTTGAGCAAGACGTGGCTCTGGGTCGTACCGATGCTTTCGTGATGGACAGAGTAGGCTCTGCTCAGTTGATTAAAGAAGCCGGCTTGCCATTGCAACTAGCCGGAAAGCCTTTCGATACCCTGGAAAATGCCTTTCCCTTCCTGAAAACACCTGAGCAGGAAGCTCTACTGGCTGAAGTGAATCAAGCGCTGGCCGATATGCGATCCGACGGCACTCTGACGACTATATCTGAGCTGTGGTTAGGCGCAGACATTAGCAGTAAATAATATGCAATTTGATTTTGACTATACGCTGGCGCTATTTCCTATCTTGTTCAAATATTTGGGCACTACCATGGAAATGGCGCTGCTAGGCTTTGTATTCGCCCTTATTATTGCCGGGGCGCTGGCAATAATAAGAACTTTTCAGCTACCTGGGCTTAATGCTCTGGCCAAGCTGTTTATCTCTTTTTTTCGTGGCACCCCGCTGCTAGTACAGCTGTTTTTGCTTTATTACGGCCTGCCGCAGATTATGCCAATTTTTATTGGTATCAACGCCTTCAGCGCCGCCGTCATTGGCTTAACGCTACACTTTTCTGCTTATATGGCAGAGTCGATTCGTGCCGCCATTTTAGGGGTACATAAAAGTCAGATGGAAGCGGCCATGAGCATTGGCATGACACGTAGCCAGGCCATGCGGCGCATTATTTTGCCCCAGGCCGCCCGCGTCGCGACCCCTTCGCTGATGAACTACTTTATCGACATGATCAAGAGTACTTCCCTTGCCTTCACCCTAGGTGTGGCTGAAATTATGGCGTCGGCACAAAAAGAAGCCTCCAGCAGTTTCAAATTTTTTGAGTCTTTCATTGCTGTCGCCCTCATTTACTGGGCCGTGGTGGTGTTTTTTACCTATTTGCAGACGTTATTAGAGCGACGGCTCAATGCCGCTTACTAGGAGCCCCATGATTACCTTACGCAATCTGACCAAAATTTATCATGGCCAAACCGTGCTCAACGACATCAGTCTAGACATTGCAAAAGGCGAAATTGTGGTGATCCTGGGGCCATCTGGTACCGGAAAATCCACGCTGTTGCGCTGTCTTAACCTGTTAGAAACACCAGAGGCTGGCAGCCTAGACATAGACGGCTTCGCTATTAACTTGGCCAAACACCGTAGCAAAGACGCCATTGAGTTGCGCAAACGCACTTCTTTTGTATTTCAAAATTATGCCTTGTTTGCCAATAAGACGGCTCGCGATAACATCGCCGAAGGGTTGATTACCGTTTGGAACAAATCCAAGGCCGAAGCTCACGCCGAGGCGCTGCGTATTCTCGGTGATATCGGGCTTGAGGATAAAGCCAATGCTTACCCCTCTTCTTTATCGGGTGGCCAGCAGCAGCGCATAGGTATAGGCCGAGCCATGGCCAGCCATGCCAAGGTGATGCTGTTTGATGAACCCACCTCGTCATTGGATCCTGAGTGGGTGGATGAAGTATTGGGCCTGATGAAAAATCTGGCGCTGGCACACCAAACCATGGTGGTCGTGACTCACGAAATCGGCTTTGCTCGAGATGTAGCCGACCGCGTAATCTTTATGGATGGCGGGCACATCGTAGAACAAGGCCCGCCTGAAATATTGCTGACTAATCCCAGCGATCCCCGCACCCGCGCTTTTTTACGCAAGGTGTTGCCAGCGGCTTAAAAACCTCAGATTTCAAGCCAGAGACAAAAATCCCCCTCTAACCTAGTGGCAGAGGGGGTGTTAAGAACATTTAACCTCGTTCAGTTATACCAAGCGGAACAATCAGAACTGATAATCGACCACTAGGCTCCAGTTACGGCCGGGCTGACTATTAATGTCTGAGCCACTGCTACCGTGATTATCTTCAGCTAGATCGCTGTAGGCCCAATATTTTTTATCTAAGGCGTTAAACAGACCAGCGCGTAAGGTCAGATCTGATACTGGTTTATAGTAGGCCGTTAAATCAACCAGCCCAAAACCCGCGGCATCGGCGTGATCCTCTTCTTGCCAATCTTCTTTGCTAGCCACCATGGTCAAGTTAACCACACCACCGTAGTTGTCTCTATCCAAACCCAACCCAATGACTCCCGTTAACGGCGCCACGCTGTTGAGACTGCGACCGGTATTGCGGTCCTCTCCGTCGGCATAAGCCAGTGATGCGCGTGCGTAGCTTCCTGTTGGCCCATTAAAGGTCGAATCTAGATTTAGCGTGGAACTTAGCTCGGCACCATAAATAGTGACTTCATCTAGATTTTTCTTAGTAATAACGTCGCGTGTGCCACGGGGCCCGGGGATCGTCCCGGTTATTACATCGGCAATAAAGTCGCTGTATTCGGTATAGAAAGTGGTTAGCTCGAAGCTAGCCATAGCATTCTGGCCTCGTAGACCTAACTCATACGCTAAACTCTTTTCTGCTTTCAAATCAGGATTCGGATTAAATACCGCGCCAGTGTCATAGACGTAGTAAAGATCTTCTACCGTAGGCGCTTTAAAGCCTTGGCTAACCTGACCAAATACTGAAAGGTGATCATTTAAATGATAAACCGAGCCTAATTTCAGGGTAATAGCATCATCTTCATTCGCGCTAAAATCGTTAACATAGCCAGCATCACTGCCGGGTTTCGCCTCATAATTATCGTAACGAGCACCTGCCGTAACAATGAACTGGTCATTCATTAAATACAGCTGATCTTGTACAAAAGCGCCCCACTGCGTGAGCTGTGCATCGGGTAAACCGGTACTGCCGGAATTAGCACTGCCGAAATCAAATTTATAGTCGATATTGTCGAGCTGAAAATCATTATGAACGAAACTGGCACCATAGGTCAGCTGGTGGTTTTGGGCTGCTCCGGCCAGCTTGGCGAACTGTGCATCCACCTGCACCAACTCATCTTGTGCATAACGCTCACGTTGGCGTCGGCCATTTATTCCAGTGGTGTCATAATTTTTATAGAGTGACTCCGAGCGTTGCATATTCACCGACCAATCAAGAGAGTCAGCCAACACACTATTAAGCTGCCATTGATGCTCTAACCCGATACGCAGCCGCTCTCTAGCATCCTCGTTGTAATTATCGGTGTAAGTGAAGCCCGGCATTATGGTGTAACCATTATTATCTAGCTCATCTTCATCATACTGCTTGCTGTAATGCTCAACCGTAGCACCTACTCTATGCTCGTCATTAACTTGATAAAACGCTTTAGCAAGCAGGTTCCCTAATTCTGAGTCAGCTGGATTGGCGGCACCGCGTGAGCTCCCTTCTACCTCGGCACCACTACCATGGGTTTTCGTTTCATGACCATCAGCATAAGTGGCCATTAATAAGGTTTCTAATTGGCCTTGGCGCATAGCCCACGTCACGGTGTTTTTAAATTCTTCGTTCACCGAGGCGTAACTGGTTTTAATACCAAAACGATGCTCGTTACCATCGGTTATCAGTACATCGCTGGGATCTTTGGTTTTAAGTAATACCGCACCACCAATAGCATCCGAACCATATAAGGTAGAAGCAGGCCCCTTATTAATTTCAATCGCCTGCAAGGTATCAATTTCAACCGCATTGGGATAACTGCGCTGCTCGTTAGCACCTGGGTTATAAGACACCGGCTGTTGCACGCCATCGATCATGGTTTTAACGCGACTACCTTCTACGCCGCGAATATTAAAACCAGACACGCCAAAACGGCCACCGCCTGTTGCTGCCACCCCTGGGGTATATTTCAGCGCATCTTTAAGATCATGGACAATGGTCAGGTCTAATTCATCACGTGACTCGATTTCTATCGACGACGATACGTCTTTTTTCGCTTGGTCAGTTCGCGTTGCCGACACTACCGTTTCATTAAGAAACGACACCGGATTGGCTGCAACTACCGGTGATAATGCCACCATAATTGAGGCTGATAACAAGGTTTTGCTGAGCATCTATTTTACCTTTCATCCATAACAGGTTTAATTTGGTGCTCAATACTATTAGATCTAAATGGTAATTACTATCACTTGCATTACGGAGTTGGTGGCGATTTTTTATAGCCATTCAGCCGATGTTGTTGTTTTTGTTGCTAACACCCAAAGGGACTGTATAATTCCAGCCCCGCGATCGTTAAGGATCTTGGGATCGACCTTAATAGGTAAACATTTTCTATTAATTGGTCGTCAATCAACGGCATGTGGATTGACGTTATAAACAGAACTGTTTAGAATTCGGCCTCCTTGGTGGGGCCGTCTCGGTGATGTTTATGCGTCAGTCGAGTACATGGCCAAACTGTATAGCAAACTGACACAGCGGTAATAACTACTATGAAACGCACTTTCCAACCTTCAAACTTGAAGCGTAAACGCAGCCACGGTTTCCGTGCTCGCAAAGCCACTGTAGGTGGTCGTAAAGTATTGGTCGCACGTCGCGCCAAAGGTCGTGCACGTCTGAGCGCCTAATGGCCAAGCACGCCTTTACACGGGAGTTACGTTTGTTAACTCCCGCCCATTTTAAAAACGTCTTCGACAACCCTGTCAGAGCCGCTTCCCCGCATATCACACTTCTTGCCAAACCAAACGAATTGGGTCACCCAAGGCTTGGGTTAGCTGTACCCAAAAAAGCACTTAAACGTGCCGTTTGGCGCAATAGGGTTAAACGTGTTTCCCGCGAAGCATTTCGCTTAAAGCAACACGACTTACCTCATGTGGATATTGTGGTGATAGCTAAAAAAGGGATCGGAGATGTGCCAAACGACGAGCTGTTCGAATTACTGGATAGGCTATGGCGCACGCTTTCTCGCCGCTGCAACGACTCAGCGTAGGCATTATTCGCCTTTACCAACTGGTGATCAGTCCATTGCTTGGGCCCAGGTGTCGCTTTACTCCCACCTGTTCGCAGTACGCCATTGAGGCCATTCGGCTCCACGGTTTTTTAAAAGGCGGTTGGTTAACACTCAAACGTCTATTAAAATGCCATCCTTTAGGTCCAAGCGGCCACGACCCGGTCCCGACAAAGCGAAGAAAATAAACTATGGAATCCCAACGCAATATACTGATTATCGCGCTGCTGCTGGTGAGCTTTCTCATCTGGCAACAGTGGACAACCGATAGCTCTCAACCAGCTACCGCACAGCAAAGCACCCAAACCACCAATGCCTTAGCAAACCAAGGGGATGGCGACTTTATTCCTCAGGGCGATCAGGCAAGTGGCGAAGGCGAAGTGCCTACTGAAGCAGCTGCAGCCGTTGCTAATCGTCATCTTATTACCGTGACCTCAGACATGCTGAGTCTCACTATCGACACCCAAGGTGGTGACGTTGTGGGTACCGAGCTGCTAGAGCACAACGACAGCCTAGACTCTGATGACAAATTTGTACTGCTAACTAACGGTGCCGATTTTGTTAACGTGGCACAAAGTGGTCTTATCGGTCGCGATGGCCCCGACAGCAACAGTGCCGGTCGCCCTATTTATCACACCGCACAACAGCAATATGTGCTGGCAGAAGGTCAAGACAGCCTGACCGTACCCATGACCTTTACCAACGATAACGGCGTGGTGTTCACCAAAAACTTTACCCTAACGCGCAACAGCCATGTGGTAAACGTTAGCTATGCGATTAATAACCAAAGTAGCGAGCCCGTTCAAGCTCAGCTCTATGGTCAGTTAAAGCAAAGCATTGAAAGCCCGCATGCCGATGGTGGCAACATGCTGATGGCGTCCGCTTATCGTGGGCCTGCCTATTCCAGCAGCGAAACTCGCTATACCAAATATGACTTTAAAAAAGTAAAAGAAGCTAACCTAAACCAAACCACCGAAGGCGGTTGGGTCGGCATGCTACAGCACTATTTTGTATCTGCTTGGATTGCGCCAAAACAAGAACAGAATCAGTTATACAGCAGCAATTTAAATAGCAGAGGTCAAGCGGCTATTGGCTTTAAAGCACCATTGATCACCGTAGCGCCAGGAACTGAACAAACGGTATCCGCCGACCTATGGTTAGGCCCTAAACTGCAGAATAAAATGGCCGCTGCCGCCGACAACCTAGATTTGACTGTCGACTACGGCTGGTTATGGTTTATCGCCCAACCGCTGTTTAAGCTACTGCACTTCTTGCAAAGCTTTGCCGTTAACTGGGGCTTGGCCATTATACTTACCACCTTTGTCGTACGTGGTGTTATGTACCCGCTGACCAAAGCGCAGTACACCTCCATGGCCAAGATGCGCATGCTGCAGCCTAAGCTAAAAGAGCTGAAAGAGCGTTATGGCAGTGATCGCCAGAAGATGTCTCAGGGCATGATGGAGCTGTATAAGAAAGAGAAAGTAAACCCGCTGGGCGGCTGTTTACCTATCGTGGTGCAGATGCCTATTTTCATCTCCCTATACTGGGTATTGATGGAATCGGTTGAACTACGCCACGCGCCTTTCATGCTGTGGATTAACGACTTGTCGGTTCGTGACCCTTACTTTGTGCTGCCAATTCTAATGGGCGCAAGTATGTTCTTGATCCAAAAGATGAGCCCAACCACAGTTACCGATCCTATGCAGCAGAAGGTGATGCAGTTTATGCCCATCATCTTTACCTTCTTCTTCTTGTGGTTCCCTGCCGGCTTAACTTTATACTGGTTAGTCAGCAACGTGGTGACCATCACTCAGCAGTGGTATATCTTCCGCCAGCTAGAGAAGAAAGGCCTGCACGGTAACAAAGCGAAAGATAAGACTGAGTCTTAAGCTTTCTGCACTCAGGTTTACTGGCCGCTAGCGCCAGAAATCAATACACTAAAGGCGACCCCAGGGTCGCCTTTTTATTGCTTGGAGTAACAACAGATGTCGTTTGATACCATAGTCGCTCAGGCCACCGCCCCCGGCCGAGGTGGTGTGGGCATAATACGCGTTTCTGGCCCCCATGCCGAAGCCGTGGCCCAAGCCGTGTTAGGCAAAGTGCCCAAGGTGCGTTTCGCCGACTATCTGCCCTTTAAAGACCAACAAGACCAGGTGCTAGACCAAGGCATCGCCCTGTTATTTAAAGGCCCAAACAGCTTTACCGGTGAAGACGTACTCGAACTGCAAGGCCATGGCGGCCCCGTGGTATTAGATATGCTAGTGCGCCGCATCTTAGCCCTGCCTGGCCTTCGCCCCGCCAAAGCCGGTGAGTTTAGTGAACGCGCCTTTTTAAACGATAAGCTAGATTTGGCACAGGCTGAGGCCATTGCCGACTTAATTGAAGCCTCTAGCGAACAAGCTGCTCGTTCGGCACTACAATCGCTGCAGGGAGAGTTTTCTAACCACGTAAATGACTTGGTAGAGGCGTTGATCAACTTACGCATTTACGTAGAAGCCGCCATCGACTTCCCCGAAGAAGAAGTGGATTTTTTATCGGACGGCAAAATTGCCGGTGACTTATACGCCATTATGGACCGCTTAACCGAAGTGCAGCGCCAAGCGCGCCAAGGTGCCATTATGCGCGAAGGCATGAAGGTAGTGATTGCCGGTCGGCCCAATGCCGGTAAATCCAGCCTGCTTAATGCGTTAGCTGGCAAAGAGTCCGCCATTGTCACCGACATTGCCGGCACCACCCGTGATGTATTGCGTGAATTTATCCACCTAGATGGTATGCCGCTGCATATTATTGATACCGCCGGCTTGCGCGAAGCCACCGACGCCGTAGAGCGTATCGGCATAGAGCGTGCTTGGAGTGAAATCGAGCAGGCCGATCGCATCCTGTTTATGGTAGACGGCACCACCACCGATGCCCTACACCCCAAAGATATCTGGCCCGATTTTATCGACCGCCTGCCCGCCCATATAGGGCTTACCGTAGTGCGCAATAAAGCCGACTTGAGCGGCGAAGCGCTAACTATCGTCAGCGATGGCGAGCATGCGGTGTACCCGATTTCTGCCACTACCGGCCAAGGTGTCGAGGCGCTGAAAGAACACCTGAAAGACTGCATGGGCTTTCAGGGCGGTACCGAAGGCAGCTTTAGCGCCCGCCGTCGCCACTTAGACGCCCTGCACCACGCCGACCAGCATCTGATCGTCGCCAAAGAGCAGTTAGAGGTATATATGGCCGGAGAGCTGGTCGCCGAAGAGCTACGTCTAGCCCAAGAACAGCTTAGCCAAATAACCGGTGAATTCACCTCCGATGATTTGTTGGGCAAAATTTTTAGCTCGTTTTGTATCGGGAAGTAATGTTCAGCGCCGAGCGCCAAGTTAAACACAGGGACTAAAGATTTTTTTGCCACGGAATACACGGAAGAGCACGGAAAAATAGAGAGCAGATCTGAAAGAGGTAATACAGCTCCCAGCGCCGAGCTAGATCCAAGACTTGGCACAGAGCAGTGCTGACCTTTTGGCTTGGTGCTAGGCGCTGTTACCTGTTCTTCTGTGGCAAAAATAGCTTTGACCTCTGGCTATAGATCTTAGTAATTAAAAACTTTCTGCCATAATCGTCAGCATGGCGCTATCAATACACTTTTATCCGCAATTATTGAGCAGGATTTTTACTATTCGTTTAATAACATTTATTCATTAGCCAACAGGAATAGCAGCATGTCAGCATTTGGTACCGTATTTGCTCCTGAAATGAGCCTCGCCCGTTACGAGCAAGGTCAGTGGAGCGCCACAGAATTCGTTAACAGCGATAGCATTCGTTTGCACCCAGGTGCCCATGTGCTGCATTACTCAAGTACCTGTTTTGAAGGGTTAAAGGCATTTAAGCATCAAGATGGCTCAATCAACATCTTTCGCATGGAGCAAAATATTGCCCGCTTAGCTCAAAGCAGCGAATTATTATCGCTGCCGGCCGTGAATGCCGAACAGCTCAAGCAGATGATTATTGATATCGTGAAGCGATACGCGGCTGACGTGCCTCTGCCTCCCGGCTCTATGTATATTCGACCGACCCATATCGGCACAGAAGCCTCAATAGGCAAAGCGGCGGCACCGAGTAGTACGTCTCTGCTGTATGTTTTACTGTCGCCGGTAGGCGATTACTTCACTGGTGGCAGTAAACCACTACGCTTATTATTAGCCAACGAAACTCGCTGCGCCTCGCATATGGGCGTGGTAAAAAGCGGCGGTAACTACGCCAGTGCGCTACAACCAATCTTAAAAGCGCGCCAATCGGTACAGGCCGACCAAGTATTATTCTGCCCAAATGGTGACGTGCAAGAAACGGGAGCCGCTAACTTTTTATTAATCGACGGTAACGAGATCATTACTAAATCATTAGATAGCTCGTTTTTACACGGCATTACTCGTCATTCTATTCTGACCTTAGCGCGTGATCGCGGCATGACAGTATCGGAGCGGGCATTAAGCGTAGACGAGCTATTAGAACGCGCACAAAAAACCGGTGCAGAAGCCGCATTATCAGGCACCGCCGCCGTATTAACGCCGGTCGGCACCTTAATACATGACAACAAAGAATATACCGTCGGTAACGGTGAAGCCGGCCCCACCACCAACGCTTTGCGCCAAGCGTTAAATGATATTCAATGGGGCAAAGCGCCTGACACCCACGGCTGGTTAACTAAAGTCTGCTAACACTCCCACCTATAAGCCGAATAGTAGATCGTTCGGCTCCTTCTGCACTTTAAAAACGAAAGTTTTTGGCTGAGACTTTAAGCTACAAGCTGACCTCCAACCAAGCCGAGGTCAGCAAAGCCACCGCTACTCGAAACTTAGTCGGCCTACTACCGCGAACTCAAAGTCCACTTTTCCTACAGCGTAAAGAGAAAAACCTGACGCTACACCTGCTGCGCAAAGCTGTTATTGCAGACCTCGGTTCAGAGCATGGAAACGAACTCATTTTTCTGACTGCTACTGGCTAGGGCGGCCCGTAGTTTCTGATGCCACAACGCCACGGTTACTCACCGACTCCTACGAGCTTAATTAGTCCGTAAGTAACCGCACCTTGAACTTAACAGGAAATTAATGTAAGATATTGATTATATTAATTATTTTTATTCACGAGGTTTTTGACACGAGGAGAACATTATCACTATTAATCAAGGTGATCGTATTTACCATCCCGGTTATGGTATTGGTATAGTTAAATCCATTCGTAAAAAAAGCTTTTCTGGCGAAAGCAAAGCCACGTTTTTCAAACTCTATTTCAAACGTAATGACCTCACTTGGCTGGTGCGCGCTAACGATATGCCGAGCAGCATTCGTAGCGTTATGAGTGCTAGGGAAGCAAAAAAAATCATTCAACATTTAACAAGCTGGCAAGGCAAGCTCAGTGAGCAATGGAAAGTTCGTGCAACGGCTAATCAAGCGGCTATCGATAAAGGTGATCCACTTGGCTACGCTGAAGTCGTAAAAGGACTGAGCGTGATGCAAGAACAGCTCCCCCTGAGCGCCACTGACCGCAAGCATTTAAACCATAGCATTGAGTTTCTGTGTGAAGAGCTGGCCGATGCTTTGGGGAAGACTCACGATAGAGTACGTCAACTCATTGATAAAGCTACGTCTTCACCGCCCACGGTAACCCACTGACCTCTTCAATGAGATCTCCCATTGCTAAATGCGGCCCGCAGGATTGATTGAAGCGTTTGGTTATTCACTGAATCTCGGATTATTATACCAATCGCACTAAATAAGCAGTCTGCTTTTACTTCCTATAAAGGTCGGATAAACGGCCTACTCCACCGACACGCTTCGGGCTAATGACACTCATCGTATCAGCCTACTGCTCGTCACGGCGAGACAAGCTCGCCCCCTCTAACTTCATCACATGACACCCTTGTCATGTGATGGTCGGTGGAGCAGTGCCCTTCATCCTCTCCTATATTTCTCAGGTGACTGATGACGCTGCTCACAGACCACTCGATGCTTATAAAGAGGCAACAGAGAGCGCCTCCTACGACCGTGAGCCGAATAACGCGCCTATTCGGCTTAATTGATGAGCCGATTAAGTACTATATTCGACTCATTTTTTGCCTAAATATCGGCCACTCATGACCTTAATCTGGATCTGGCAGCAGCCCGATTACGGCAATGGTGAAAGAACAGGCTCTATGGGTTTCGGGTGAGTGTGCCGAGGTTAGGGTCGAACTGCATCTGTTTGAGGCGGTCGACAAACCACATGAGTCCCTTACCCGTATCGCCGCGATGCCAGGCTACCGAGATTTCTACCGGGGGTCGTGGTGTATCCAGTGTTAACAGTACCAGTTTCCCTTCCGCCAGCTCCTGCCTGATCCGGTGACACGGCAAATAGCCGACGCCCAGCCCTTTGCACTGCGCTTCTATCTTGTGATCTATGGTCGGCACGATAATACGGCTGCGACCATCCAGCAGCCCGGAGGAGCGGACGGGTAAGCGCCGTGAGCTGTCGGCCACGATCACGGTGGGGTAATCCTGTATCGCACTCGCCGGCAGCGGCATGGGCAGTCTGGTCAGTGGATGGCCGGCGGCCACCGCGAACGCAAAGTCTACTTTTCCCAGAGAGTGCAGAGCGAACCCCGGACCAGAGGGAGCCCCCTCGGCTCCTATCACCAGATCACAACGATCGTCACTTAATGCATCCCAGCTGCCGCCGAGCACTTCTTCACTCAGGCGTATTTCGGTCTTGGGCTGTATACACAGAAAGGCTTTAATCAAGTCATATACAGGGTCGCAGCTCAGTACGCTGTCGATGCAGATCCGAAGCTCTGCTTCCCAACCGTCCGCCGCCTGGCGGGCCAGCGCCGTCAATTCTTCGGATGCCTTTAGAATTTGCCTGCCCTGCTCCAGTACCAGACGCCCCGTGGCGGTCAGCTCTGCCTTGCGCCGGCTGCGGTCAAACAGCGCAACGCCAAGATCCTCTTCCAGCTTGTTAACGGTGTAGGAAATAGCGGACGGAACACGGTGCAGTTCTTCAGCAGCAGCGGCAAAGCTTTGGCGGCGCTCTATGGCGTCGAGTGTCTGCAGTGCATCCAGAGTGATAAGCGACAACATAATTCAGTTTTCCTGATGATAAAGGTCAATTTTTTCCGTTATTAATTGCTAACCCTTTTAAATATAGTATCTACATCGAACAGCAATATTGATGTGACATGGAGATGACCACATGAACAAAGAATTGATAAAGCGCGTACTTGTAACCGACAACAGCTTCACCAGCCTAGCACTTCGTGTTCCTGCCGGCGTCATATTCGTCGCCCATGGCGCTCAAAAGCTGTTCGGCAGCTTTGGCGGCTACGGTCTGGAAGGCACCGGCCAGTGGATGGCTTCCATCGGTCTGGAGCCTGGTTACCTGATGGCGCTGGCGGCGGGTAGTGCCGAGTTCTTCGGTGGTCTCGCCCTACTCATTGGACTACTGACCCGCCCCGCGGCCTTCATGTTGGCAGTCACCATGCTCGCCGCCATCACCAGCGTCCACCTTCCCAATGGACTCTTCATGAGTAACAACGGCTATGAATTCGGCCTCGCTCTGCTCAGCATCTCGGTGGCCCTGGTGTTTAACGGGGGCGGAAAGTGGTCGCTGGACCGCAAGTTGAGTGACATGACGAGTAAAGACAGTGCTAAGCCAGGCCGCTCGTCATAACCGAGCTCCGGCGCACAACGCCATCGCTCATTTGATACCTATTATGCACAGCACAGGCACGCCAGGGGAGAAAGCTCCCCTGGCCAACATATTCAAATGCAAACGGAGGCACCAACATGGGCTTACTCGTAGAAGGTCAGTGGGTTGACCAATGGTATGACACGGACTCTAACGGCGGTAAATTCGCGCGTAGTGAGTCGCAATTTCGCAACTGGATCACTGCCGACGGTAGTGCCGGCCCTACCGGTGAAGCTGGGTTCAAGGCCGAAGCCGGACGCTATCATTTATATGTTTCACTAGCCTGTCCTTGGGCACACAGAACGCTGATCTTTCGTAAACTGAAAGGACTGGAGTCGATGATTTCAGTGTCAGTGGTCAACCCGCTAATGGTTGAACATGGTTGGACTTTTGAAGAAGACGAAGGTGTTATCGCAGACCCCCTCTTCCAAGCACAGTACATGCACCAAATTTATACCACTGCGGACCCTGAGTACACTGGGCGCGTAACGATTCCGGTACTGTGGGATAAACAGCAAAATCGGTTTGTCAGCAACGAATCTTCCGAGATTATCCGCATGCTGAACTCGGCTTTCGACGGCATTGGTGCCAAAGCTGGCGATTATTATCCAGAGGCGCTGCGCACGCAAATTGACAGCCTTAACGAGCAGATTTACCACAACGTAAACAATGGTGTCTATAAAGCGGGGTTTGCTACCACTCAGCACGCCTACGAAGAGGCGGTATTTCCTTTGTTTGCGACCTTGGATGAGCTGGATCAGCGCTTGTCGAAGAACCGCTACTTGCTCGGCGATAAAATCACCGAGGCAGATTGGCGTTTATTTACCACGCTGATCCGTTTTGATGCTGTGTATCACGGGCATTTTAAGTGCAACCTACAGCAGATCGAAGATTATCCGCATCTGGCAGGTTATGTACGCGAGCTGTACCAGTGGTCAGGTGTCGCCGAGACAGTCAATATGAAACATATCAAAGAGCACTATTACCGCAGTCACGCCACCATCAACCCAACGGGAGTTGTGCCGGCGGGCCCAGCATTAAACCTCGATGGTCCACACGGCCGCGAGTGAATGATGCTGCGTCAACTCGATTGACCTGTAGATTCATTCGCAGCTCAATCGGCGCATACCCACCATTGATTGAGGTCTCTTATGCAAGCGTTACAGTTTTCAGCAACCGGCTCTTTGGACTCACTACAATTACGCGAGCTACCAACACCCGAACCTGCAGCCGATGAGGTGTTGGTTGAGGTGCGGGCAACGGGCATTAACCCGAGTGATATCAAGAACCTTCTGGGGTTGTTTCCTTACACCAGCACGCCGCGTATTCCCGGCCGAGACTTTGCCGGTGTGGTAATCAGTGGGCCACCAGAGCTAAAGGGTAAGGCGGTTTGGGGTGGCACCGGTAAGGGTTTTGGTTTTTATCATGATGGCTGCCATGCTCAATATGTGGTGGTGCCGGCCAACGCCGTCGCCCTGTTACCTAAGTCACTAAGCTTTGCTCAAGCAGCGACGTGCGGAGTGCCATTTATCACCGCTTGGGATGCACTTGAGCGCAGTCAGGTTCAGGCTGACACCCGCTTTTTAATCATCGGTGGCGGTGCGGTAGCTCAAGCTGCGCATGCGCTGGCTAAAGCAAGAGGTGCCGAGGTGGTATTGGCTGCGCGCCGTGCTGAAGCGGTGCAAGAGCTGCAAGCCCAAGGTATAAGTGCTTTCCAGTTAACTGAAGAGGCGCGGCTACCAGAACAAGCGCTGGAACACTTTCAACAGCAGGCACCAGAAGTTATTTTCGATACCACCGGCTTCTGGTTAGCAGCGGCAATAAACAGCCTTGATACCTTTGGCCGCGTCGCGATTATTGCGGCACCAAAGGACGGCTTAATCAGTCTGTCACCCTTAGATTTATACCGCCGTGGCGGCTCGATTATCGGCGTTAACTCGTTGTTATACAGCCTAGAAGATTGCGCGCAAATACTGACGCAAATAGGCGCTGCATTTGACGCAGGTTTACCAGCTCCAAGTGAGTTTATCGAGTTACCACTGTCTGAGGCCGTTGCCGCATATCACCAAGTTAGCAAAGGCGGTTCAGAAAAAATGGTGTTGATCCCATAACCAAGCAGGTTTTAGCAGCAAAAAACCATATCAAAGAGGAGGTTCTGCAATGATCGAACTACGACCTTATCAAGAGCTAGGCGGCGCCCACCATGGCTGGCTGGACACCCGTCACCATTTTTCCTTTGCCGAATATTACGATCCCGAGCGCATGCACTGGGGGAATCTCAGAGTCTGGAATGACGACACTATCGCTGCACATTCGGGCTTTCCGCGCCACCCACACCGGGATATGGAAATCATCACCTATGTGCGCAAAGGTGCAATTACTCACCAGGATAGCCTCGGTAATAGCGGCCGCACTGAAGCAGGCGACGTGCAGGTAATGAGCGCCGGAACGGGCATTGCCCATAGCGAGATGAATGAAGAGGACGAGACGACGCAGATCTTCCAGATCTGGATTATGCCCAATGAAAAAGGCCTGCCGCCGACTTGGGGTACCAAGCCCTTTCCCAAGGGCGAGCGCAGCGGAGCTTTTTTCACCCTCGCCAGTGGTCTGCCCGATGATACGGAGGCGCTACCGATCCGTGCCAATGCGCGTATGGTCGCCGCAACTCTAAAGGCCGGGCAAGCTACCGAATATCATATCGCTGCCGGCCGTAAGGTCTATCTGGTTCCTGCCAGCGGTCAAATCGAAGTTAATGGCGTACTGGCCACTGCTGGTGATGGCGTGGCGATTAGCGATGAGCGCCTGCTGCAGGTCAGTGCTCAGCAAGACAGTGAAATTGTGCTAGTGGATGTGGCATAAACCGTGCTATCTACGATCAGAATTACAGTAAAGTGAGCGGTTTTACCTTTCAGGTTACGCGTTGAAATCTTTTTTCTAGGGGATTCTTGACTACTCGTTTGCCGTACACACAATGCGCAACAGGCTTTGGATACCCTACAGCAAAGCATTGTGGCTTCTTCTGCCATCGAAAACGAAACCCTGAATGTACAGTCAGTACGCTCTTCTCTGGCTCGGCGGTTGAAGGTAACTGAAGACCATCCTTATCCGGTATCAGAACGCTCCGAAGGGCTGGCAGCCATGTTAATGGATGCAATCCAGGAACATCAGCAGCCCTTTACTCGAGAGCGACTGTCGCAATGGCATGTTTGGTTATTTCCTGATGAGGTTGGCATGCTGACCAGCCACTCGCTGAAGGTTGGGCAACTTAGTGGCGATGAACCCATGCAAGTCGTATCTGGTCGTCTAGATAAGCCAAAGGTCCACTTTGAGGTTCCTCCCCGAGATAGATTAGCAGCCGAGCTTATACCAAACGGAGTAAATAACTGCTCTATTTTTAAGCCTGAGCTTTAGAGGAAACAACGCCGTTGGAAGTGGGCAGCCTCGTCTATATTTACATTTACAAAACCCACCTTGACAGCGTTAGCAACAATAAACTAACATCTAGAAATTGGTACGGACATCATGACGTCCGACTGTCTCATGGATAACGATATGCGCGACATGACAATTGACAGACAAAGCCCCATTCCACTGTATCTCCAGCTGGCAGAGATTTTACGTCAGCAAATCAATACAGGAATATTGAAACCTGAGGATATGCTTCCTCCTGAGCGAGTATTACGAGAGAGTCACGACGTTAGCCGCGCCACTGTGCGCGAGGCAATTAGTCAACTAAAAAACGAAAAGTTAGTGGTAACCCAACGAGGTGCCGGTAATTTTGTAAAACGCGCCGAGAAGGTGGAACGTGACCTGCTCGGCCTGCACGACTTTGACATGCAAATTGAAGCGGGTGGTCATACCAATAAGGTAGAGCTTATCAACTTCGATACCAGCTACCATTCGCCAAGCGCTACCTCGCGACTGGGGCAGGCATGCGAAGAGGTTATCAAGGTGACGCGTCTTCGTCTCGCTGATAACGAACCACTGTTTATTGAAAAAATCTATCTACCTAAGTCGTTGTTTCCTGGTCTTACCGCACAAGACTTCACTTCTACTAAAGTTTTTTCAAACAAAATAACCCGTGAGTTTGGCCTTCTAATTGGGGAGGTTACGCTCCAGATCGAACCGGTTCTTCTCACTGAAGAAGAAGCTAAGGTGTTGGGTATTAAGAAGATACCGGCTGCGGGCCTATTAAATGAGCGCACGACCTACGATCAACAGGGACGGGCGATTGTTTTCTCTAAGTGGCTATTCAGCGGAAGTCGTTGTCGCCATGTTCTTAAAATAAAAGCTAAATAAACACAAGGAAGCCGTGATGAAATTATATAAAAAGCTTTTTACTGCCATTGTTTGTTCCAGCGTTTTGACTACTCCACTCGCGATAGCCGATGATTACCCAGAAAAACCGGTAACAATGATCGTCGCCTACTCACCCGGTGGCGGTAATGATACCGTTGCACGCTTGATGGCAAAACACATTGAGCCTTATCTTGGCGCTCGTATGGTGGTGGAAAACGCCTCGGGAGCCGGCGGTCAGATAGGTTTCACCCGCTTAGCTAAAACCGATAATGATGGCTATACCGTAGGTCTTCTTAGCTCACCATCTATCTTTATGATCGAGATGTTGCGTAAGAATGTGGCCTTTACACTGGATGATTTCCAAGCGATTGCCAACATTCAGTCTGACCCGATATTGCTAGCGGTGAATGCTAAGAGCGATTACCAGAGCTTTGAGGACTTTGCCAAAAAAGTCGAGAACAACGCAGGTTCGATTAATGTCTCCGGCGACGGTCCCCAGTCCAATATCCATCTTCAGGCTGCAGCTCTCGAAGATGCACTATCGCTAGACATCAACTTCGTCAGTTACAGTGGCTCAGGTCCTTCTGCAACGGCGCTACTAGGTAATGAAGTAGAGGCTGCTTTGCTGACCACCAGCTCAGCCTTAGCATTTATTGAGTCCGGTCGAATTCGCCCGTTAGCGGTTTTTGCACCCGAACGTCATCCTGCACTGAAAGAATTGCCGACCATTAATGAAGCTTCAGGGACTGATGTTGCTGATATAGGCACTGCCATTCGAGGTGTTGCCTCGCCAGCTGGTGTTTCCAAAGAGCGTGTTGAGCATTTGGAAAAAGCTTTCGAGTCACTGCTTAAAGATGAAGATTTCATCAAGGCGGCTCAAAACATAGGCATCACGTTAACTTATCAAAACAGTGAAGCTTTTGAAGAGACCCTAAAATCTTCACGTGATGGGACCAAGCGCTACATTGACCTGATGAAATAATCCAATTTTCCCGCAGGCAATATTACCTGCGGGAAAGTTATTTCACTTCGTCAAAGAATAAAACGCGACTTTTCTTATCCGAGGTACAAACGTGATAAATATTAAAAGAGATGCCGCCTTTGCGCTGGTTTTAACTATCTTAGGCATCTGGATAACTTGGGAATCGTTTAGCTACTCCCTGCAGTCTTCTTTTTTCTTACGGGGATTAGCAATCATATTGGTAGTAATGAGTGCCACATTTCTTATTATTCGTGTTGTTCAATATCGTCGCCTAGTAATATCGAATGGACACTCAGCGCCTTACTTTAAAAGCGAGGATGCTCACCAGCTACTCAAGGCATTACTTGTCTTTGGACTTGTGGGTGGATATATCGTAACGATTACATTAGTTGGCTTTGCTCTCGCAACTTTCTTCTTCGTCTACCTGTCCATGTGTTTCTTTTCGGGTAAGCATCGCAATTACTATCTAGCCTACAGTGCTATTTTATCAATATTAATTTTCATGCTTTTCTTTAACGCATTAGGCGTAAGTTTGCCTGATAGTATCCTGCCATTAGACGAGTTCTTCAAAATCGTCTAATAAATTTTTACGGGGATCTACACTATGTTGGACGCTCTATCTATTGGATTACTCACCGCATCGCAACCTAGTATGCTGCTTGCAGCATTTGTAGGTGTCACGATCGGCGTTTTTATCGGCATGTTACCGGGCCTAACCAGCACTATGGGTGTTGCGTTGTTAATTCCCGTAACATTTTCATTTCCCCCTGCCGTGGGGCTTGCCCTGTTAGGCGGGATATACTTAGCATCAACGTTTAGCGGCTCGATTAGTGCTATTTTGCTCAATATTCCTGGTACGCCATCTGCAGTGGCGACCTGTCAAGATGGTTACCCAATGACTCGCAACGGCCAAGCGGGCCGCGCCGTTGGTCTTTCGGTTTTTGCATCCTGTATAGGCGGTATATTTAGTGCCATTGTGCTGTTATTTATGGCACCGATGTTATCCGAATTTTCTTTAATGCTAGGCGCCCCTGAATACTTTCTATTAGCTTTATTCGGGGTAACTATTATTGCTTCGCTGTCTGAAGGCAGCATGCTGAAAAGCATGATAGGAGGCGTATTAGGATTAATCATAAGCTTGATTGGCATGCATTCTCTGACCGGTGAAATGCGCCTAACTTTAGGCCAGCCTTCGCTATACGATGGTATTCCACTCGTCATCACACTGATCGGACTCTATTCTATACCGGAAGTTGTCAATATCCTTAGCGAGAAAACCTCCTCGCAAAAGCGTGAAAACTCTCAGTTCACGGGAGCATTAAGCGCTTTAAAAGGCGTGCTGGCACAGCGTCTTAACGTGCTACGTTCCTCCGTGATCGGCACTGTGATTGGTATCATACCTGGAGCCGGACAAAGTATTGCCAGCTTTATAGCCTATGATGCAGCAAAGCGCAGCTCTCGTACGCCAGAGCAGTTCGGTAAAGGTTCAGAAGAGGGTTTAGTGGCCGCCGAAACGGCTAATAATGCCGTTACTGGGGGTTCATTGGTGCCGCTACTCACTCTAGGCGTTCCCGGTAACGCCGTGAGCGCGGTGTTGATGGGAGGCTTAATTATTCATGGCTTAACTCCTGGTCCGATTTTGTTCGATAACTCGCCAGACATAGCCTACGGTTTCATTTTCAGTTTATTATTCAGCAATTTAATGTTCGTACCTATTGGTCTTCTGGTAGCTAAATACTGCGTAAAAGTCATTCTTTTACCTAAAGAGATCCTTGCTGCTTCTATCCTTACCTTGGCAGTTATCGGCTCCTATGCTATCCGCGGGCAAGTAAGTGACATAGGGCTTATGCTGGGTATCGGGGTCATCGGCTACTTATTTATGTTCTTCTCGGTCTCGCGCGCGCCCATGGTACTAGGGTTGGTGCTAGGTACTATGGCGGAGTCGAATTTGTCACGAGCCCTAACTCTAGTGCGTGGCGATGTCGGAGAGTTATTAGTGCAATTCATCACGCGACCGTTTTCCCTTGTACTGGTAGTGCTCTGCCTCGCGTCGATAATTATGGGTTATCTCAAATCACGTCGGGCGTCTCAAGACGGTCAAGAAACAGCATAATTATTACACCTGATAACACTGACCGAGTGTAACTGCACTCGGTCAGAACCCTCTAAACACCTCTACTAAAAATAGATACTCATCGGAGCATAAATTTATGGATTCTTCACATCACAAACTCGTTAAAACTCCCTGCTCAATACGCCAACTAGGAGATGCGGAGTACAATCACTTCTTCGGTTATTATAATAAAAGTCCTTGGAGCCAGGATGGCCGTTATATATTGGCCGATCGTGTACCCATGATGGATGCAGATTTAACACCCGAGCTTTCTGCCGAAGTTGGTTACTTCGATACAGAGAATAATGACACCTTCCACAAGATCGGTGACACCACTACCTGGAACTGGCAAATGGGTTGCCAATTACAGTGGTTGGCAGGAAGATCGGGGCGACAGGTTATCTACAACGTACGACTTGAACAGCCCCAAGGTCGCTATCCAAGCTTTGGCGCCGCAATTCATGACCTAGAAAGTGGTGATAAGCGATTGTTGGCAGACCCAATCTACTCTGTGGCTCCCAATAGTGACTACGCTATAACGGTCGACTTTAGTCGGCTCTACATCACTCACGAGACCATCGGTTATAGCGAAGCGGACGACAAGAAAACAGACATGCCGCTATGCCCAGCTGATGACGGCTTATGCCGACTAGACTTGGATAGTGGCGAAACAACACTGCTGGTGAGTTATGATGAACTCAGCAAGTTTCACCATCGCGATTCCATGGATGATGCTGTTCACTGGATTAGCCATATCGAGATTAATCCCGCTTCTTCCCGCATTCTATTTTTACATCGCTGGACTAGACGTGTTGAGGACGAGACCTGCTTTATACATCGTTTGATGACCATCAATCCGGATGGTAGCGATCTGCGCCTGCTGGAGTGTTCTGATCATCCACTTCCGCAACTAGAGGTCGGCTTTGACCCTAATGCAGTGGGCACCTACGACTACGAGAAGTCCGAATATCAGATCTCTCATCCAATGTGGAAAGATGACAGTTACATCATCGTTTGGGGCCCCCATAATGACGCTATCCATTATCACCTCTATCACGATGCACCTAATGGGGAAGTGAAGATAATCAGTGGTGACTTGCTTACCGAAAATGGTCACATGAGTTACTCACCAGTAGATACGCGCTGGCTGTTGACTGACACTTACCCCGATGCTGAAACTAACATTCGCAAGTTGCTCATTTACGACAATGACCAAGATGTAGCACATGAAATCGGCGAGTTTTACACTTCAGATCTCAAGAAAGTAAGCCGCTGCGATCTGCATCCTCGCTGGAATCACGACGGAACCCAAGTATGTATCGACTCGGTACACGAAAATACGCGGCAGATGTATATCTTAGATGTGAAACCAGTCGTAGGAAGTTAACGAGATCTAGTATTAAAAATGCGATACGACCGCCATGGATGGCGGAAGTGCCAACATTGCAGGAACTCTGGAGGGCTCAGGCATTGTCACGGCCGTGAGAGGCGAGCAATGTTACTCTTCATTGGCACTGTACCGTCGGTAAGCAGCGCTAGCTGCTCACTATAATTGAGCCGATTAGTCACCATCAGAAAAATATCGCGTCCAACATCGAAGCTAAGCGCTATTTTATATAATCCCATAGCAAAAATCACTAGACGACTGGTCTAATAATATGTAAAGTGCCTTTCATGAACACAAAACATCAAGATACACGCCAACACTTACTCGATACCGGTCGCGAGATTCTCGCAGCAAAGGGCTTTAGTTCGGTTGGCCTAAGCGCACTGTTGCAGCAGGCTGGTGTGCCTAAGGGCTCCTTTTACCACTATTTTAAGTCGAAGGAGCAGTTTGGTCAGGCGCTGCTGGAAGATTACTTCCAATTTTATCTGACTGAGCTCGATCTGTTATTCAGCAAGCCCAGCTTGAGTAGCCAGCAGCAGTTAATGAGCTACTGGGAAGAGTGGCAACGCCGCTACTGTGGCCCAAATAGTCGCAGCGACTGCCTGGTGGTTAAGCTAAGTGCCGAAGTAGCGGACTTATCGGAGCCAATGCGGCTCACGCTAAAAGCCGGCACCAATAAGGTTATCGAGCGCATTACCCGCTGTATTGAAGCAGGGGTTAGTGAAGGCTCTTTACACAGTACCCAGCCGGACTTTTTGGCCACCAGCTTGTATCAGTTGTGGCTGGGCGCCAGCTTGCTGACTAAGCTGCACCGTGATGAGCAACATATGAACTTGGCCATGAAAATGACATGCCAGCTACTCAACACTGAGTAATTTTATTGCGATAAGCTCGCCAATGGTGCGAGCTTTTTTACCACACTTAACTAGACGACCGGTCTAATTTAAACTCTCAACTTTGTAGGACAACTTATGCAAGACTTTAGCTTTTACAACCCAACCCGTATCGAATTTGGTGCTGGAAAAATTGCGAACCTAGACCAACTAGTACCGGCCAAGGCTCGGGTGCTGGTGTTATTTGGCGGCGAAAGTGCCCGTCGTACTGGCACCTTGGATGAAGTAACCGCTGCCTTGGGTGAGCGCGAAGTACAGCTGTTTGGTGGCATAGAGCCCAACCCCAGCTTTGAAACCTTAATGAAAGCCGTCACGGTCGTTCGCGAAAACAACATTGAATTCTTACTCGCCGTAGGCGGTGGTTCGGTGATCGATGGCACCAAATTTGTGGCGGCAGCCGCACAATATGCAGGTGATGCTTGGGATATTTTGCTGCAAGGCGGCCAGAACATCACCAGCGCCCTGCCCTTTGGTAGCGTGTTAACGCTGCCGGCCACCGGCTCAGAAATGAATAAAGGCTCGGTGATCACCCGCAAGTCACTGCACGCAAAACTGCCCTTTATGAGTGAGCTGGTGTATCCGCAATTTTCGATTCTGGATCCGGTAAAGACCTACACCCTGCCCACCCGCCAAATTGCCAATGGCGTGGTTGATGCCTTTATGCACGTGATTGAGCAGTACCTAACTTATCCCGCAAATGCGCCGGTGCAAGATAGATTTGCCGAAGGTTTACTACAAACCTTAATTGAAATTGGCCCTAAAGCCTTAGCCAATCCAGAAGACTACCAAACGCGCGCCAGCTTAATGTGGACCGCCACCTTAGCGCTTAATGGCTTAATTGGTGCCGGTGTACCCCAAGATTGGGCAACCCACATGCTGGGTCATGAGCTCACCGCCTTGCACGGCTTGGATCACGCCCAAACCTTGGCCATTATTTTGCCGGAGATGCTGCGTCAGCGTAAAGCCACTAAGCTTGACAAGCTGGTGCAATACGCCGAGCGAGTATGGGATATCCGTGAAGGTAGCGATGATGAAAAAGCCGAGGCCGCCATTGAACACACCCGCGCTTTCTTCGAGTCCGTGGGCGTTAAAACTCGCCTTAGCGACTATGACCTAGGTGCAGAGCATATCGACGCCATCATCAACAGCTTGCAAGCCCACGGCATGGTGGCTCTTGGTGAGCACGGTGACGTCACCCCCGAGCACTGCCGCCAAATACTGTTAGCCAGCCTGTAATCAGCCAATAGCGAAGGAGAAAATATGAGACAAACTCAGCACACCAATCGCCAGCTCACCTTGGCCTCAAGGCCGGTAGGTGCGCCCACGGTCAATGACTTTGCGCTGCACGAAACGGCCATCCCCACACCACAGTCAGGTGAAGTGCTATTGCGCACGGTGTTTTTAAGCCTGGACCCTTATATGCGCGGTCGCATGAGCGACGCCAAATCCTATGCGGATCCGGTGGCCATTGGTCAGCCCATGGTCGGCGGCACCGTTAGCCGAGTGCACGCCAGCCACCATCCAGATTTTCAAGTAGGTGACTGGGTACTTAGCTACAGCGGCTGGCAGGATTATGCGCTTTCTAATGGCGAGGGACTGATCAAGTTGGACCCCACTCAAGTGCCGCCTTCTTATGCCTTGGGTGTATTGGGCATGCCAGGCTTTACCGCTTATATGGGCTTACTGGACATAGGTAAACCACAACCAGGCGAAACCATCGTTGTGGCCGCCGCTACCGGTGCCGTAGGCTCCATGGTAGCGCAAATAGGCAAGCTGAAAGGCGCTAAAGTAGTGGCCATCGCCGGGGGCACAGATAAATGTAGCTATGCCCGAGACAACTTAGGCGTAGACGCCTGTCTCGATCACAAGGCTGACGACTTTGCCGAGCAGCTGGCCAAGGCCTGCCCAGATGGCATTGATGTGTATTTTGAAAGTGTGGGTGGCAAAGTATTAGATGCAGTCTTGCCGCTACTAAACACCGGTGCCCGTATTCCAGTATGCGGCCTAATTTCTCAGTACAACGCCACCGCATTGCCGGATGGCCCAGATCGCTTAGGCCAACTGATGGGCTCTATTCTCGTTAAGCGCATGACGGTGAAGGGCTTTATTATCTTCGACGATTACGCCCATCGTTATAACGAATTTGCCCAAGACATGAGCCAATGGCTAAATGAGGGCAAAATCCACTATCGCGAGCAAATAGTGGACGAACTAGACCAAGCAACCCAAGCCTTTATCGGTCTGCTGCAAGGCGAGAATTTTGGCAAGCTGGTAATACGTGTCGGCGACGACGAACTGGCTTAAGTAACAAACGGGGCGGCCATTTACGCCGCCCCATTCAATATAGAGGCGGCTGAAGGGAGTCGATACCATTCAGGGATTTTACTTCAGCAAACCCTTGCTAAAAGCCGAGTTTACCACCGACCTGAGCCAATATTCAGCGTCCCGGCTGCTGGTGGCAGACGCCTGACACTGGCATTGGTTAGAGAGCCGTCGAGTTTTCAGCGAACGATACAAAACAAAAACCCGGTGGGCAGGTGCTCACCGGGTTTTTATTCATCGACTAAGTGACGCTTCATCGGCGCGCTATTCAGCGATACCGCGTCAATTGCATGTTACTTTCATCAACCGCCAGCAGCGTTGGACCTTGCTTGAGCCTTCGCCTTAGCGTCGGCCTGTTCCTGCTTGCGTTCACGTACGGCTATGTCTTGAAAGAACTCCTTCGACAAAGCAATGACCTTGGGGCTCAGCAACAGTATCGCGATCAGGTTGGGGATCACCGCCAAGCCGAATAGCAAGTCGGAAACGGACCAAATCATCTTCAAACCGCCGATGGCACCAATCACGGTAAAAGGCAGAAATATATAGCGATAAGCCAAAGACAGGCGCCGACCACCGAGGAAGAAACACATGGACTCGCCGTAGTAGTTGATGGCGATAATAGTGGAAAAGGCAAACAGTACTATCGAGATAGAGACAATATAGCGAAAGCCGGGCACCACGGTATCGAATGCCTGACTAGCCAAAATGGCGGCATCACTTTCTGGGGTCAGCACGCCACTGGTCAAGATAGCTAGCGCGGTAATGGTACCCACCAAAAAGGTATCGATAAAGGTTTCGGTAATACCCCACATGCCTTGGCGAGCTGGATGATCAGTTTTGGCCGATGCGTGAGCAATGGGAGCCGTACCCATACCTGCCTCGTTGGAATAGAGGCCGCGTGCAACACCGTAGCGAATAATTTCCATAATGGCATAACCCGCCACGCCACCGCCCACAGACTCCAGCGAGAAAGCAGAACTAAACATACCTGCAATCACTTCTGGCAGCGCTGTAGCGTGGTACAAAATGGTAATAATGCCACCCAGCAGATAGAACACCACCATAATAGGTACTATCTTCTCGGTGACCTTGCCCAGTCGGCGCACACCACCCACAGAAACGGCGGCGACCAAAGCCATCAAAATCAGGCCGGTCCACAGCGGATCCAGTGTGGTCACACTTTCAACGTTGCCGGCGATGGCGTTGGATTGAATCATGTTGCCCGCCAGGCACACTGCAGCTAGACAGACCGTAAAAATATTGGCCAGCCAAGGGGCCTTCAGGCCTTTTTTCATATACCAAGCCGGACCACCATGATAGATGCCATTTTGGTCTTTTTCTCGGTAGGCAATACTCAGCACGATTTCTGCGTACTTGGTGGCCATACCAAAGAAAGCCGATATCCACATCCAAACAATTGCGCCGGGCCCACCCAACAACAATGCGCTGGCTACCCCGACTATATTGCCCACCCCTACGGTTGACGATAGAGCCGCAGATGCCGCTTGGCGTGGCAGCAAGGTGCCTTCACCGGCAATCTTGCTTTCAGGCAGAAAGGCGCGACCTAAGGTTTGTTTGATAACAAATGGAAAACGAAGCAGCTGAAAGAACCCCAGACGCAAGGTGTAATAAACCCCGATGCCTACTAGGGCAACCAGCATCCAAGGGCCCCAAATCAAACCGGTCAGGGTGCCAATAATTTCGTTAATGGTCGACATAATATTATCCATAATCTAATTGCTTTAGTTTCCTGGCAACACACTCACCAGACAAGAGAGAACTAGCAAACTAGGCTCTCTTGTCTGGCATGGCTTAACGCCATGCACTTTTAACGAGCCACTACCTGTTATGATTTTTTGCAGGCTTCAACGAAGCTGCTGAATAACCGAAGATATTTAGGATGACGTTCTGCCATCATCTCCGGATGCCATTGCACCGCACATACCCATCTGTTGCCGTCTTTTTCGATGCCTTCGATCAAGCCATCCGGCGCTGTCATAGTGGCCTGAAAGCCGGGGGCCAACTCCTTCACAGCCTGATGGTTATAGCTGTTGATTGGCATAGCAAGCGCATCAAACGCCGCCGCCAAGCGAGAGCCACTGCTAATATCAGCGGTGAACACCGGATGATGTTTGGGAGCGTTCCAGTTGGTGTGATGCAAATCGGAAGGTCGCTGGCTGGCTAAGTCCTGATACAAAGTACCTTCTGCCGCCACATTCAAAAGCTGCAGGCCACGGCAAATTCCAAGTATGGGATAGTCCATATGCGCTAATGCATAACGCACCAAAGCCAGCTCATGAGCATCCCGCTGAGGATTAATATCACCCAGACCTGCGCGCGGTAGCTCACCGTACAGCTGGGGATCGATGTCTGAGCCGCCGGTCAGAAACAGGCCGTCTAAGCGCGACAACAGCTCGGGCAGGTTATCCTGATTCTGCATCACGGGAATGATCACGGGAATGCCCCCACTGTTTTCGATGGCACGCACATAATCGCTGGCCAACAGTTGCCATTCTTGTCCGCGAAACCCCAGTTTGGTTGAGACACCGATCTGATCGTCTTCGCTGAAGTCAGACAACACGCCTATTAACGGTTTCATATTATTTTCCAGATCAGTAAAAATCGTTGCGCAAGATTACGCGCGCGGTTAATACTTTAATAATATATATTAAGCATATGTGAATACCTTAAGAGTATCTTGAGTGGAATTACTTCAACGACGCCTCGTACAATTTTTGGCTGTTGTGGAGCAAGGCAACATTCATGCGGCGGCAAAACAGCTGCACGTAGCCCAGCCCGCACTAAGCCGAGCCATGAAAGCCCTAGAAGAAGAGCTGGGGTTACAACTGCTGGTGCGCCAACCGCGCGGAGTGGTACCCACGGCGGCCGGATTGGTACTGGTCGACTATGCCCATCGCGCCGCCAGAATATTGCAGCAAGGGGTATCCATGGCCCGCGACTGTGCACTCCGCAAGTCGGGCAAGTTATTGATCGGATATGGTATCTTTGCCTCAATGAGCTGTATGCCCGACCTAATTGTCGGCTTTAGAAAAGCCTATCCGGATATTGACGTTCACCTGCGTCTGCTGGCCACTAATGAACAGTTAGAGGCTCTAGATAAAGGCAGCATCAACCTCGGCTTTGCCTTTTCCATTGCCTGCAAGCAGCCGCTGGAATCTTGGCGAATATCCCGAGAAAAACCAATGGTACTGGTCAACAAGGGCCATCCCTGGTTTAGCCGCAACAGGCTAAAAGTTGAAGAACTGGCGGATGAACCCATGATATTGGGCAATATTCAGCGCTGGGGCTACTATCGCGAAATTATTAATGCCATCTGCTTAAGTGCCGGTTTTTCCCCTCGGGTTGCCGCAGAAGCCGACGAACTGCCAGACATGATGGCGCACCTGCGCATGGGTGAAGGCATCGGCATTATGGGAGAAGGTATCTTGGACCAACTTCCTCCTTCTATAAAAGCCATCCCTCTGAGTAATCACCGGCTCACCTTCGATCTCAGCATGGTCTGGAACCCTGAGTCGCCGGATGATATCTCTCTGTTATTTATCGAATATATAAAAAGTCAGACGCTAGGCTAACCCAAAGAAGTGTGTCGCCGCGGAACAAAAGCCACTGCGAGTGGCTCAACAGATCTTAAATATGCCGTTAGTCACACGCTATATTTGAGATATAGATCACATTCACTTAATGTGGTGTATCGTTGGAACTAACTCATTACTGAGCGCTGCGGCGCTTTTTTTGTTGCTAAAACCCAATAAATAGAAATTATTACCATTTATAATGATATTGAGTAAACGCTGGGGTAATCGCGGTTTAGATACCTTCATACATTATAAGGAGTAACCATGTTGAACAGGAAGACCGTTGCCGTATTCAATAACCTGTTGGGAGTCGCTTGTTCTGCCCTACTATTAATAACCTCTCCCGTCAGCGCACAAGAAAAATTTAAAGCGGTGACCACTTTTACCGTCATTGCCGATATGGCGCGAAACGTAGCGGGCGACGCAGCCATCGTGGAGTCTATTACTAAACCCGGCGCCGAAATTCACGATTATCAGCCGACCCCAGGCGATATTATTCGCGCCCACGATGCCCAACTTATTTTTTCTAACGGTTTGAACTTAGAACTCTGGTTTGAGAAGTTCTATCAAAATATGAAAGAGATGCCAGAAGTGGTGGTGTCTGATGGCATCGACCCCATGGGTGTGGTGGCCGGCCCTTATGAAGGCAAGCCCAACCCACATGCGTGGATGTCCCCTAAAAATGCCATTATTTATGTCGATAATATTCGCGATGCTTTCGTGAAGTACGACCCTACCAACGCCGCGATTTATAAAGACAATGCCGCCGCCTACAAGACAAAAATTGAAGCGGAAATTGCCCCCATTCAGCAGCTCATTAATGAGCTGCCGGTCGATAAGCGCTGGTTGGTCTCCAGTGAAGGCGCATTCTCGTATCTGGCGCGAGATTTTGGCTTAAAAGAGCTGTATTTGTGGCCGATTAATGCCGATCAGCAGGGTACGCCACAACAAGTACGCAAGGTGATAGACACGGTGCGCCAGCACCAAATTCCCGCCGTATTCAGTGAAAGTACCATTTCCGACAAACCCGCCAAGCAAGTGGCTCGAGAGACCGGCAGCCACTATGGCGGCGTTTTATATGTGGACTCATTAAGTGCAGAAGATGGTCCTGTGCCCACTTATCTCGACTTACTCAGCGTGACTTCACAAACCATTGTTAGCGGCATAAAAGAAGGGTTGGCCAAATGAACGACGGGCATCAGCAAACAGACGCAGTAACAGCTTTAACTGCCGGTGCCGGCATGACGGTAGAAGATGTCACCGTCACCTATCGCAATGGCCATACCGCATTGCGTGATGCCAGTTTTACCATCCCTACCGGCACCATAGCGGCGCTGGTCGGCGTGAATGGTTCGGGCAAGTCGACGCTGTTTAAGGCCATTATGGGCTTTGTACGCTTGGCTAAGGGCAATATCAGCGTACTGGGCATGAGTGTGGACGAGGCGCTGCGCCAAAACCTAGTGGCCTATGTACCGCAATCCGAAGAAGTGGACTGGAACTTTCCGGTGCTGGTAGAAGATGTAGTCATGATGGGTCGTTATGGCCACATGGGTTGGTTACGTCGCGCCAAGGCCGTTGACCATGCTGCGGTGACCCAAGCGCTGGAGCGGGTCAATATGAGTGAGTTTCGCAAACGCCAAATTGGCGAGTTATCCGGTGGGCAGAAAAAGCGGGTGTTTCTGGCCCGCGCCTTGGCACAAAATGGCCAAATTATTTTGCTGGATGAGCCTTTTACTGGGGTCGATGTAAAAACCGAAGACCAAATTATCGCACTGCTTCGTGAATTGCGCGCCGAGGGCCGCGTAATGTTAGTGTCCACTCACAACTTAGGCTCGGTGCCAGAGTTTTGTGATCGCACTATCTTGATTAAAGGCACGATACTGGCCCATGGCACTACGCAAGATACCTTTACTCAAGATAACCTAGAGTTAGCCTTTGGCGGTGTACTGCGTCACTTCGTGCTCAATGAGAATCATCACGGCAGACCTCATTCAATCGGCATTATCAGTGACGACGAACGACCGCTGATCATTAAGGCTGGTCAAGCTCATAACCGAGAAGCGCAAAGTAAGTGGGAGGATGAAAAGGATGACGATACTGCTTGAGCCCTTCGGTTATCAGTACATGCTCAACGCCATGTGGGTATCCGCCTTGGTGGGGGGCGTGTGTGCTTTTTTATCTTGTTATTTAATGCTTAAAGGCTGGTCTTTGATCGGCGATGCGCTGTCACACTCCATCGTGCCGGGGGTGGCAGGCGCCTATATGTTAGGATTGCCCTTTTCGCTGGGCGCTTTTTTTGCCGGAGGTTTGGCGGCGGGCACCATGCTGTTTTTAAATCAGCGCAGCAAGCTTAAAGAAGATGTGATTATCGGGCTAATTTTTTCCAGCTTTTTTGCTCTCGGCTTGTTTATGGTGTCGTTGAAGCCAACGGCGGTAAACATAAAAACCATCGTGCTGGGCAATATTCTGGCTATCGATCCGATGGATATTCTTCAGTTGGTGATCATCAGTGTGGTGTCACTGCTGATCTTGCTGGTTAAGTGGAAGGATATTTTAGTGGTGTTCTTTGATGAAAATCATGCCCGCTCGATTGGTATTAGCCCCACCAAAATCAAACTACTGTTTTTTACCCTGCTGGCTGCTTCTACCGTAGCCGCGCTACAAACCGTGGGCGCGTTTCTGGTCATTTGTTTGGTAGTGACACCGGGGGCTACGGCCTACCTATTAACCGACCGCTTTCCTAAACTATTGATTATTGCCGTCACTATTGGCTCAGTGACCTGCTTTGTTGGCGCCTATGCCAGCTACTTTTTGGATGGTGCTACCGGCGGTATCATAGTGGTGCTACAGACGTTATTGTTTTTATTCGCTTTCTTCTTGGCACCTAAACATGGTTATTTTGCCGCCCGTAAACGAGCGGCACAAGCCCTGGAGGAGGCACGATGATCGAAACATTACTAGCACCCTTTCAGTTTACCTTTATGGTGAATGCGCTGATTATTTCGGTGTTAATTGCGGTACCTACTGCCCTACTTTCCTGCTTTTTAGTACTAAAAGGCTGGGCGTTAATGGGCGATGCCATGAGCCATGCAGTGTTTCCTGGCGTGGTGATCGCCTATATCGTTGGTGCGCCTTTTACTATCGGGGCCTTTATCGCCGGTATGGTATGTGCGCTATCGATTGGTTTTTTAAAAAATAACAGCCGCATCAAGCAAGACACCGTAATGGGCATCGTATTTTCCGGCATGTTTGGCTTGGGGCTGCTGCTGTATGTAAAAATTCATTCCGATGTGCATCTCGACCATATTCTATTTGGCGATATGCTCGGCGTAGGCTGGCCAGATATTATTGAAACGGGCGTAATTGCGTTGATTACGGTACTGATTTTAGTCGGCAAGTGGCGAGATTTTTTACTGCATGCTTTCGATCCGGCTCACGCTCAGGCCATCGGCTTAAGAGTGAACGTGTTGCATTACAGCCTATTGTGTTTGATAGCGCTGACCATAGTAGCCGCTTTAAAGTCAGTAGGCTTAATCTTGGCGATTTCGCTACTGATTGCACCCGGTGCTATCGCCTTCTTACTCACCAATAAATTTAGCACTATGTTGCTATTATCGGTAATTATCGCCGTCATTGGTGCCTTTTTCGGTGTATATGCGTCGTTTTTTATCGACAGCGCGCCAGCTCCCACCATAGTGCTGCTGCTCACCCTGTTCTTTATTGCCGCCTTTATATACGCCACCCGCAAACAGGCTAATGTAGTAAGTGAGGTGTAAGTATTTACCGTAAGGAGTGAAACGTGAAGAGGTCAACATAAGCTCTAAACACTAAAAACTACGACCTAGAGCTATTTTTGCCACGGATTACACGGAAAAATAGAGATAAAAGCGAAAAAGGATTCTTATACCAATAGTAAGGACTAAACTCCGACTCTCTTGTAGCCGGAGTTTAGCTGTTGAGGCTGCGCCAGCAGGGTGATTTTTAAATCTCGCCAAGCGAGACTGACAGCTAAAGCGTCAGACTACAAAAAACACACCAAAACCACAAAATAGTGTTTATCTAATAAAATTTTTTTCAGATTTTATCTTTACTTTTCCGTGGGTTCCGTGGCGAAAAGTTCTTTAAGATTGGTGCTGGGCCCTGCTAAATCATTAAGCCAACTCAGCTAGTGCCTTACGCAGTGGGTTAAAATTTTGAGCGAAGCGTAGTGCTACATAGCTAACGACCAGAGTGGCTATCACCAACTCGCCTTCTGCCATCCAACGTAACTGATTAATAGCCGCAGCATCCAAGCCTAATGTTTCAGCCAAAGTAACCACTTTAAATAAGGCGGTGGCGCCTATTACCAACGGAAAGGTAAAAGCAGCGTAGCCGGGGCTAAAGGGTAAGCGTAATAACTTAATGAAGGCCAAATAAATCAGATCAGTCATTAACACGGCGATACCTAACAACACCGCAACCAACACCGGGGCAGGCTCGGCGGTTACAGTCAGGTAACCAGCTAACGATAGGCTGGCAGGTGCCGCCATAATGGCGATAGTCGGTTTGGCTGCATCCGGCACCTCGGCACAAAATATCAGGCGATATAGCATCATCGGCAACATTACGGCATAGCAAACAATACCAAACCACAGTAGCACTTGGGCCAAAGGGGCAAAGGCACCACCGGGGCTGGCTACATCAGCCACTATGATACCAATGGGTGGCACAAACCAGCTGGGTACCATGTGGTGTAATTGAAAGTCTTTAAGGCGGTGCCATATAAAGGTGACCAAAAATATCAGATGCAGTGCGATGGCAAACAGCCACAGGCCGGAGCCCAAGTTACCACCTACCGCACAAGACACCACCATGGTCGCCATGGCAAAAGTAGGCACCACACTACCTACTACAGGATGCGCTAGGTCTTGCGCCAACAAATGCGGATGCAACATAAACTTAGCAGTTAATATCAGCAGCAAAACGGCGGCGATAATGGCGCCCAACATTTGTGCACCACCAGCAAATAGGCCCACATTTTCCCAGGCCCAGCCTAGGCTGGCGATACCTAACGCCAGTCCTGCCATGGGAGTGGAAACATTGGCAAAACGATTTCGAGAAATATTCAGCATGGTGGGCCTCCTTGGTAATTGGCTCTAATCATAAAAAAACTTTATCATTTACGATATCTAAATGATTTAAACAAGGTGTTTGGTTTTTCTAAATGATAAGTTTGAAACAACTACAGGTGTTCACCGCTATTGCTCGCCACGGCAACTTAGGTTTGGCCGCAGAGGAGCTGTTTTTAAGCAAAGGCGCTTTATCTCAAGCTTTGGCAGAGTTGGAGCGTCAATTGGATCACCCCTTATTCGACCGCGTGCATCCACGCTTACAACTCAACGAGCAAGGTCGCCAGTTACAGCCGCTGGCCGAAGAAGTCTTAAGCCGTATCACCGATATTGAGCACCTGTTTGACGAACAAGGCGCGCCCAGTGGCAGCTTACGTTTAGGCGCCAGCCAAACTATCGGCAATTACCTATTACCTAAGTTATTGGCACAACAGCCCGAGCTGCAAGCGAAGGTGTGGATCACTAATTCCCATAACCTGTGTGAGATGTTGCAGCGTTTTGAGCTGGATATGGCGTTAATTGAGGGCGAAAACTATCACCCCAACTTAGTGACCCAAGACTGGTTAAGTGATGAGATGTTAATTATTGCTCACCCCGCTCACCCTTTAGCAGGTGAGCAACTACCTAGTTTGGCGCAACTTGCACACCATAACTGGGTATTACGTGAACCTCGCTCGGGCAACCGTGAACAGTTTGATCGCGAGTTGGCACCACATATTGGCACTCTGGGTCAGCTATTAGAGCTAAATACCTTAGAGGCGGTAATGCAGGCGGTGGAACAAGGGTTAGGATTGGCGTTTGTATCAAGAAGAGCCGTAAGCGACCGACTATTATCTGGCCGCTTAGAGATTATTAATGTGAACACTCACTTATCTCGCACGCTCAAGCTGGTATGGCATAAACAAAAATATCACTCGGCCTTATTACGCCGTTTTATCTCACTTTGTCAGCTACATGAGGAAAACAAAGCTTTCAGCCGTCAGCTATAAGCTGTCAGCTAGAAAAACAAAAAGCCCCGAACCTAAAGGCTCGGGGCTTATCTTAATACTGATTGCTTATAGCTGAACGCGGTAGCTTATCAGGCTTTAGTTTCCTCAGCCTGACAGGCGGCGGCGGTGAAGAGCACATCGGTAGAACTGTTAAGACCGGTTTCTGCCGAGTCTTGCAGTACACCAATAATAAAGCCGACGGCCACTACCTGCATCGCTACTTCGTTAGGAATACCGAACAAGCTACACGCCAATGGGATCAGCAGCAAAGAACCACCTGCCACACCGGAAGCGCCGCAAGCCGATACTGCCGCGATGACGCTTAACAGCAAGGCCGTGGCCAAATCCACTTCAATACCTAACGTATGTACAGCAGCCAAGGTTAATACGGTAATCGTTATCGCCGCACCGCCCATATTAATGGTGGCACCCAGCGGAATAGATACTGAATAAGTATCTTCATGCAAGTTTAGGCGCTTACATAAGTCCATGTTAACCGGAATGTTGGCGGCCGAGCTGCGAGTAAAGAAGGCAGTTACGCCACTTTCGCGCAGGCACTGGAACACTAACGGGTAAGGGTTACGGCGAATTTTAAAATAAACAATTAATGGATTCATCACCAACGCAATAATCAGCATAGAACCAATTAATACCGCTAACAATCGGGCATAGCCCCACAGCACATCAAAACCGGTAGCCGCTATTGTACTGGCCACTAAGCCAAAGATGCCAATCGGCGCCAATCGAATAACCAATTTTACGATGCTGGATACGCCATCAGAAATATCGCGAAATAGATGCTTGCTTGAGTCCGCACCTTGGCGCATCACCAGACCTAAACCAATAGCCCAGGCCAGAATGCCGATAAAGTTACCGGTCAGCAGTGCATTAACGGGGTTATCGACGACTTGGAATAACAGCGTTTGCAGAACTTCCGCGATGCCTTCTGGCGGAGAAGCCTCCACGCCATGAGTTGCTAGCACTAATTCAGTAGGAAATATAAAGCTCATGAGCACGGCAGTGAGTGCCGCCACAAAAGTACCTATAAAATAAAGCGCCAATATCGGTTTGATACTGGTTTGGCTACCTTGCTTGTGGTTAGCAATGGAAGACGCCACCAACACAAAGACCAATATAGGGGCCACGGCTTTAAGCGCACTGACAAACAAGTTACCTAAAAGACCAACCGAGTTGGCGGCCTCTGGTGCAACAACGGCCAGTAGGGTACCGGCAATAATACCAATCACAATTTGCGTCACTAAACTAACACGATTCGTCAGGCGTAATAACAGGGGTTGGGTGTGGTTCATAGTTCATCCTTTGATGGGGGAGAAATTCCATCTCATATACCAATATGGCTGCGATTTTATAGCACAACTCTCTATAAAAAAACCAAAAATGCAGCATTTTGCAACGAAGCGCACATCAAGACGCTTTTATATGCTGCTTTAGTTATATAAAAGCCGCATTTATGGTCTGGTTTACCCCTCACTCCTTACGTATCACCCTCACCGTTTGACTAAAGGCTATGTTTTCAGGTCTTCATGCTAGGATAATGATTCTAAATCGAATACCAATGCTGCCCGTTATCGACTAAGCAAAGAAGGGAATCTTATGCGCCGTGTCACCCTTGTGTTACTGATGATGCTTACCTTGTTCTCTCTTGCTGCGCGCGCCATCAGCCCAGAGCAAGTACCCGCCCCATTACAGCCTTGGATTGAATGGGTGCTGGATGGTGAAGAGCAGCGCCAATGCCCGTTTATTTATAACCAAGCCGAGGGGTATCAATGTGCTTGGCCAACCAAGCTAGCGCTAGATTTAACCGATAACGGCGGTCAGTTTAGCCAGCAGTGGCAATTATATAATGACAGCTGGGTACAACTGCCCGGTAACCAGCAACACTGGCCACAACAGGTCACCGTGAATGGCAAACCTCAGCCAGTCTCGATTGATAATGGTCAGCCTCGTATTAAGTTAGCAGCAGGCCTGCATCTTATTACCGGGCAATGGCAGTGGGCACGATTACCTAAAAATTTAATGCTCAGCCCCGCCACTGGTTTGTTAGCGCTTACTATTAATAATAAGCCTATAGAGTCGGTAGAGTTGGATAATAAAGGTCGCTTATGGCTCGGCCAAAGCGATACCGATAAACCCGCCACGTCACCACAAGGTGATGCCCTCTCGCTGCAGGTATATCGAAAAATAACAGACAGCATTCCCCTGCAAGTGACCACCTTAATCAACTTAGAGGTGGCCGGCGAGCAACGCGAGCTGTTGCTGGGGCCGCTATTACTCGACCAACAAATACCCCTGCAACTGGATAGCCCGCTCCCTGCCAGATTAGAGCCTAATGGCCAACTAAGAGTACAAGTTCGTCCCGGCCGCTGGAGCATCAGTCTAGTTAGCCGCCACCCAGCTAATATTAATAACCTTACCTTGTCTAAAGCGCCCGCCCCTTGGCCTGAGCAAGAAGTATGGGTATTTCAGGCGGACTCTCAACTGCGCTTAGTGGAAGTAGAAAACCTAACGGCGGTTGATCCGCAACAAACCAACTTACCACCAGATTGGCAGCAGTTACCGGCTTATCAGCTGAGCCAAGGCGAGAGCATGGGGCTGCGTGAAATTCGCCGCGGCAATCAAAATGCACAACCCGACAAACTTAGTCTTCGGCGCCAGCTATGGCTGGACTTTGATGGCGGCGGTTATAGTGTGCAAGACACCATTACTGGCCGTATGAACCAAGGCTGGCGACTAGAAACTCAGCCCGATCTGCTGCTGGGTCGCGTGGCGATGGATGGCCAAGCACAGTTTATTACTCAGCAGGCCGAGTCGGAGCAAGTGGGTGTGGAAGTGCGTCGCGGCCAGCTAAATTTAACCGCCGACAGCCGCTACCAAGAGGCAATTTATACCCTGCCCGCCGTGGGTTGGGATATAGACTTACAGTCTTTGCATACCCAGCTAAACCTGCCACCCGGCTGGACCTTACTGTCCGCCTCGGGGATGGACAGCGCGCCCAATACCTGGTTACAACGCTGGACCCTACTAGACTTATTTTTGGTATTAATTGCCGCCGTGGCCGCCTTTCGTTTATGGGGCTGGCAATGGGGGATGATTACTCTGTTTACACTTTCGCTGATCTGGCACGAAGCGGCAGGCTTTGGCCCGCCACGCTGGGTGTGGCTACATTTGTTGGCCGCCACGGCTCTGCTTAGGGTCTTGCCCGCTGGCCGGCTAAAGAAAGGGGTGATCGGTTATCGTAATATCAGCCTATTGATACTGCTGCTGATTGCCATTCCCTTTATGGTGGACGAGGTACGCACCGCTATGTATCCGCAGTTAGCGAACACTGCGCCTTACCATCCTTTTTCGGTAATGGATGAAGCGCCCATGGAAGCGATAAGCAGTGATCAAATGGAGCAATCTGCATTACCTCTTTCATCTTTAAAGCGCCAAGACATGGCTGGCGAGCAACTCACCTTATCGGCACCGCAAGGTAAGTCGGCACCGTTAACGCAAATTGATCCCAATGCCAAAGTACAAACCGGCCCGGGCCTACCCAATTGGCAATGGAGCAGCGTAGACTTGTCTTGGAATGGCCCAGTACAGCGAGATCAGCAAATACAGTTAGTGCTACTGTCACCCATGATGAACTTAGTATTAAACCTGCTGCGCGTGCTGTTGGTTAGCCTCTTGGTATTACGCATGACCGGCCTCAATCTCAGCCGCCAAAAAGAGGCCCTGCAAAAAGGTAGCCTCTGGTCATTGCTGTTACCTGCTGCCTTGTTGTTGCCTTTACTGATGGCCACCACCCCAGCACAAGCTGCCATGCCCGACGCTCAGCTGTTAACTGAGTTAAAAACCAAGCTACTAACGCCCCCAGACTGCCTGCCGCATTGCGCGCAAATCGCCACTATGCAGCTCCTTGTAGATAACGAACAGCTTGCGGATGCCGAGCGGTTGGTAATCGAGTTAGAAGTGCATACTCAGCAAGACGTGGCCGTGCCAATGCCGGCCAACGCCAAGCATTGGCTACCCAGTCAGGTGCTGGTTAATGGTAGTGCCACCAGTGCCCTACTGCGCCAGCCGGATGGCACCTTATATGTGCGCTTGCCGGCGGGTATTCATACCGTTCGTCTAACGGGTCCTTTATCCAAGCAAAGCAATATCACGCTCCCGCTAGCGTTGCGCCCCCATCAGGTGACCGTTCAAGCGTTGGGCTGGTCGCTGCAAGGAGTAGATGAAAATGGCGTGCCGAGTGCCCAACTGCAGTTAAATAAAGTGCAAACCTCCAGCTCTACCCCAGAGCCTCGTAAACTAGAGCCCGGCGCACAACCGGGGTTTGTTGGGGTGGAGCGAATCTTGCGCCTCGATCTAGACTGGAAAATAGTGACCCAAGTGCGCCGGAAATCGCCACTTGGCCAGCCCATATTGCTGGCCATACCGCTACTAGAAGGTGAGTCAGTACTTACCGACGGCATTCGTGTGCAAGACGGTAAGGCGATAATAAACTTAGGCGCCAACCAGCGTGAAGTCAGTTGGCAGTCGCGATTAGAAAAGTCAGATGAGCTCACCCTTACCGCCGCCAACACCGATCACTGGACGGAAAGCTGGCAGCTAGATACCAGCGCCATCTGGCACGTAACAACCAGCGGCTTGCCGGTGATTCACCATCAAGATGCGAGCGGCCACTGGCTGCCAGAGTGGCGCCCATGGCCGGGTGAGTCATTAACACTGCGCATTAGTCGTCCCTCTGGTGTACCCGGACAAACTCTGACCATAGACCACACTAAGCTGATCATGACACCTGGCCATAGAGCCATGGATGCCAACTTAACGCTACAACTACGCAGCAGCCAAGGGGGCCAACACAGCCTGCAATTGCCTGATGATATTAGCCTGCTGTCAGTGGTTATTAACGGTAAAAGCCAGCCACTTCGCCTGCAACAAGACAATAGTCTGATTATTCCACTCACCCCAGGTGCGCAAAACCTGAGTATTAACTGGCGTCACAACGACGGCATTCAACCGTTGCTCACTACGCCATTAATTGGCCTGAACAGCCCCAGCGTTAATAACGATATTGAGCTAAATCTCGGTGAAGATCGCTGGGTGTTATTTGCCGCAGGTCCACGCATGGGCCCGGCGGTATTATTCTGGAGTTTGCTGGCAATTATTGTGCTATTGGCCTTTGGCTTGAGCCGCATACGCTGTACGCCGCTGCGTTTTCATCACTGGTTATTGCTCGGCATCGGGCTAACGCAAATTCCGCTATGGATGGCATTTATCGTAGTCGGCTGGCTGCTGGCGCTGGGCTTGCGCGGCCGTTGGCAGCATGAATCGGCGGGTAAGTTGTTCAACTTGGTACAGGTGGGCTTGGTGTTACTGACCTTATTGGCGCTAAGTTATCTGTTTTTTGCCATACAGCAGGGTTTGCTGGGTGTGCCCAATATGCAGATCAGCGGTAACCGCTCTTATGGCAATCTGCTGCGCTGGTATCAAGATAGAAGTGCAGCCAGCTTGCCTCAGGCTTGGGTATTATCGGTGCCCTTATTGGTATATCGCTTATTAATGCTCAGCTGGGCACTGTGGCTGGCCTTTGCCCTATTACGTTGGTTACGTTGGGGATGGGAGTGTTTCTCTCAGCAGGGGTTCTGGCGGCCATTTAATTTACATATCGAGTTTGGAAATAGCGGCAAAACTAAGGGTAGTAACGAAAATCCACCCAAAAACTGAGCCAAATGGACATCAGATGATGGTTAGCGGTTTACCGTGGGATAAGCTTTGCATAGAGTACGTTTTCGGGATTTATTTTTAGACAAGGATCAATAACATGAAAAAGTCGTTGGCTTCGGCCATGTTTACCCTTTCTTTAGTCGTGGCTACGCCAGTGTTAGCCGCCGACGCCATCGTAGTTTCTTCCAAGATAGATACCGAAGGCGGTCTGCTGGGTAATGTCATCTATCTAGCGTTAGAAAACGCCGGACTCGAAGTAGAAAATCGCGCCCAGCTGGGCGGTACTCCTATCGTGCGCAAGGCCATTATCTCTGGCGAAATCGATATCTACCCAGAATATACCGGCAACGCCGCTTTTTTCCACAACCAAGAAGAAGACTCAGTATGGCGAGACCTGCAACAGGGTTACGAGCAAGCCAAACAGCTGGATTACGACCAACATAAGCTGGTGTGGCTAACGCCCGCCAACGCCAACAATACCTGGGCCATAGCACTACGCCAGGACATTGCCGATAATAATCAGTTACAGACCATGTCCGACTTCGGTCGCTACGTCAGCCAAGGTGGCGATATCAAACTAGCCGCATCGGCCGAGTTTGTGTCGAGCCCTGCGGTATTGCCTGCCTTTCAGCAAACCTATGACTTCACGCTAAGCGATAAACAGCTATTAGTGCTGGCCGGAGGTAACACGGCGGCCACCATTAAGGCGGCGGCGCTGCAGACCGATAATACCAATGCAGCCATGGTGTACGGCACAGACGGCGCCATCGCCTCGGTCGGCTTAGTGGTAATGGAAGACGATAAGGGCGTACAACCCGTCTACGCTCCTGCTCCCATAGTGCGCGAGCAGATTTTGCAGGCTCATCCCGAGATCGCCACAATTTTGGAGCCTATTTTTCTGTCGTTGGACGTCAAAACCCTGCAACAGCTAAACAGCCGCATCGCCATTGGTGGCGAAAGTGCTCAAGCCGTCGCCAAAAGCTACCTATCCGAGAAGGGCTTTTTACAGGATTAACTAACAGACCCTAGACAGAAGCCAGATACCGAAAAGTAGACCCTCCGCGCCCAGAATGGCGCGGTAGAGCCCGTATGGGTGAGTTTATATTGCCGTGACGAACCTTTATCTATATTTCTGGAGTCTTTTTGAAGTTTTCTAATTTGGACAAGGTCGGTAGCACGCTCGGATTAGCTCTACTGCTGTCGGTGTTTTCCCTGCCCTTCGTCAGCCTGCAACCTAACCGCATTATGCCCGGCCAGAGCATAGGCCTGCTGGATGCGGCCAGCCTCACGACGCTAACTCCTCTGCTAGCTTTGTTAGCGCTTACTATCATGTTATCGCTTTTAAAAAATGTAATTCACATCCGGATGCTGATAACCCTAGTAACCCTAATGACGCTGCTTTATACCGTTGGTGTTAGCGCATCTCAGCTGTTGGTCGAGGCCAGTCCCCTGGCCAGAGTCTCTCTTAACGGTGGATTTTGGCTGGCGATTTTTTGGTTAGCACTGTTGATCACAGATGCCACTATCAAGCTGGTATTAGGCCCGCTGTCTCGGCTGGCACTGGTGACGTTAATCATAGGATCGGTGCTGATATTGCTCGCCAGTGGTTATTGGGACTCACTGTCGCTATTACGGGAATATCACAACCAGACTAACTTCTGGAGCCAGGCGATTCGCCACTTACAGCTGTCACTCGGTAGCATCATACCCGCCATACTGATCGGTATTCCGCTAGGGGTACGCTGTCATCGCTCGGCCAGCCTAAAAGCCGCGGTATTTCCGGTACTTAACATCTTACAGACCATTCCCAGTCTGGCCATGTTCGGCCTGCTGATGATTCCGTTGAGCCTGTTAGCTAACAATTATCCACTGCTGGGCGAGCTCGGCATTCGCGGCATAGGCGCTGCACCTGCGGTAATCGCACTGTTTTTCTATTCATTGCTCCCGATTGTCAGCAATACCGCGCTCGGCTTCGATCAAATTGATGCCAGTGTGCGAGACGCCGCTACGGGAATGGGTATGAGCCACCGGCAGCGATTGTGGCAGTTGGAATTTCCACTGGCGTTACCGGTGATCCTGACCGGACTGCGGGTAGTGGTGACAATGAATATCGGTCTCGTCGCGGTGGCAGCGCTAGTTGGTGGTGGTGGTTTTGGTACCTATATCTTTCAGGGCTTAGGCCAAACCGCCACCGACTTGGTGATACTGGGTGCGGTACCGACTCTGATCTTGGCTTTTTTATTCGCCATTGTTATCGACACTCTAATAGCCCTGCAACGAGGCGATAAAGCATGATCGAAGTAAAATCACTAAGCAAGCAGTTTGGCACACAAATTGCCGTCAATGACCTCACGTTCAAAGTAGATAGCGGCCAGTTCTGTGTGTTAGTGGGCACCTCTGGCTGCGGAAAGTCCACCATGCTGCGCATGCTCAATCGGCTGATTGAACCCAGCCAAGGGCAAATTTTGATTAAGGGTCAAGATGTCACCACACTACCGCCAGAACAGCTACGTCGGCGCATCGGCTACGTCATTCAAGGCGTCGGCCTGTTTCCGCATCGCACCATTCATCAGAACATTGCGACCGTGCCTAAGCTGCTGGGCTGGAAAAAAGCGGATATTGATGCGCGAGTAGTCGAGCTGCTGACTCTATTCAAACTGGATGCCGCCACCTTTGCCGGCAAATATCCCCATCAATTGTCGGGCGGCGAGCAACAACGGGTAGGCGTGGCTCGGGCGCTGGCCGCTAAACCAGAATTACTACTGATGGACGAGCCTTTCGGTGCCCTGGACCCGCTAACCCGAGAGCTGCTACAAGATGAGTTACTGAAGATCCAGCAGCTACTGGAGATCACCATTATTATGGTGACTCACGACCTAGAAGAAGCCATAAAAATGGCTGATGTGATTGCCGTTATGGATAAAGGCGAGTTACTGCAGCTGGACACTCCAGAAGTTCTGCTACGTCACCCTAAGGCTGGCTTTGTGCAGGAACTAGTGGGCGGCACCGAGCGACCGCTGCGCCTGCTCAGTACCAAACAAGTCAGCCAAATCATGAGCGCGCAAACAGCACAGCCAATCGGCCAACTACCGACCATTAATGCCAATGCCAACCTGCGAGAGGCCATGGCATTACTGATTTGGGAGCAGGTAGAGCAGCTGCAAGTAGTGGATGCTGCCGGCCAAATCATTGGCCACGTTTCGATGCATGAGCTGCTGCAACAGGGTGCGCGAGCATGAAGGTGCCGCCCGCTCGCAGCTGGCTGGGGCTCGGTCTTCCCTTGCTGCTACTGCTGCTAATGACCGTTAATATAGAATGGTTAGCTCCGCTGTTTCGCCATTTTGTCGACGAACGAGCGCCCGCTATCTATACCCGCGACAGCGTCTTTAATCTCCTGCTCTGGCATCTGACGGCCGTCTTGCTCGCCATCGCCGCCGCCACTCTGGTGGCCCTACTCGGCGGCATTTGGGTGACTCGTGCTGGTGGCCGAGAATTTTTACCCTTGGCTCGTGCCATCGCAAATTTAGGCCAGACCTTTCCGCCGGTAGCGGTATTGGCACTGGCAGTACCGGCGCTGGGTTTTGGTCTCACCCCCACCCTAGTGGCACTATTTCTCTATGGCATGCTGCCCATCTATGAAAATACCGTCACCGGCTTGCAGCAAGTACCCGAGCGGGTATGTGAAGCCGCCCGAGGCATGGGCATGAGTCCGCGCCAGCAACTGTGGTCGGTAGAGCTACCACTGGCGTTACCTTTAATCGTCGCGGGAATTCGAATTTCACTGGTTATCAGTATAGGTACCGCCACCATAGGATCTACGGTGGCGGCAAAAGGCTTTGGTGAGGTAATTATTGCCGGTTTACTCACCGACAATATGGCCTTCGTGCTGCAAGGTGGCATCATGGTGGCGTTAATGGCCATCATTATCGATACGCTCTTACTACGCTTAGAACGGCGGCTATCGCCAGCGGTAAGCCGTAAGCTTTAAGCGATCAGCAAAGACCAAAAAGCGGTGTTTATCTGACAGCTTACGGCTTCAGGCGTACAGCTGCCCGAAGGGCTCGTTAATGAATGGGTCACTGAAGTAGCGCCAGCAAGGCCTCGGCGGTAGCGGCTGATGATGCCGGATTTTGGCCGGTGATTAACAAGCCGTCGGTTTCGACATGAACCTGCCAGTCGTCCGCCTTGTGATAATCGCCGCCATTGGCTTTCAACATGTCTTCAACCAAAAACGGCACTATATCGGTTAACTGCACGGCTTCTTCTTCGCTGTTACTAAAGCCAGTCACCCGTTTACCGCTCACCAATGACTCACCATCCGTCGCTTTAACATGACGCAGCACACCTGGCGCATGACACACGCTCGCCACCGGCTTGTTGGCGGCAAACATCTCTTCAATTAGACGAATCGAGTCGGAGTCTTCGGCCAGATCCCACAAGGGCCCGTGGCCACCCGGATAAAACACCGCATCAAACTCAGAGGCTGAAACGTCGTTTAACTTACGGGTGTTAGCAAACTGAGCCTCGGTATCGGCATCACCCGATAACCGCTCGGTGGCAGGAGTAAGGGCATCGGGCTCCACGCTATTGGGATCTATCGGTGGCTTACCACCTTTAGGGCTAGCCAGCGTAATAGTGGCCCCTGCGTCTTTTAGTACATAGAAAGGTGCGGCAAACTCCTCAAGCCAAAGGCCAGTCTTCTTACCACTGTCGCCCAACTGATCGTGAGAGGTCATGACCATCAAAATATGCATTCTGACTCCTAGGTTTAAGTACATATGCTTACCAGCCTAGCTGATTACTTGGTGAGGGGGAAAGTGTTAACAGAGTAGACATAAGTTCTTCTCATTACGCATGACCTTTAGGGGGTTAACGCTCCCACCCTATCCGGTGGGCAACGAATAATTTGGGTCTAGGATGTCACGTAACCTAAGATGAGTTAGCGTATTTTTTTCATGTGAAGTCAGTGGGATGTGGGTCAGAGCGAATACATGAGTTAATTTGTTAAAGAGGCAAATTTCTTCTATTTAAAGTCAATTTATAGCCGATCTTTTCTATTGCTATCATTTTAACATTCGTTTCGATTTGGAGAAGATGTTACCGCGATTTTTCTTTACAGCGATAAGAACCTCTCCGATACAGATGAGCTATGAAAATTAGCTAAGGTTCATAATTAATATAGGAATAATTTTTATCTACTTATAAACTGATTTAACAATCCAGTGTATCCCAAAGATGTTTGACCATTCTCTTCATTATGAGGGAGTCTTCCCACCTATCTGTAAGATCATTCCCATCAGGCCCAGTAATTGCGTATGGATTAGGTCCAATTTCACATGTAAAAATTAGGCTATCATTCTTATCAGCCCGGCTCTTCCAGCTTTTAAAACCATAACTCCACCACATCATAAACAAATCAACCCATTTCTTATGATGTGGAAAGCTAATTTCTATCTGAATTTGTTCACGACTAGCGACTCGACCGTGGAATGAAAGGCTATTATCTAATATCTTATAAATATAGCTGTGGTCCTCTTCACTCACTGGCCACATAAATTCCCGCCCCACTAGATAATGAGACAAATCAGCAGTGAACTTCAAAGAAGGAAACGCTTCAAGCAAGTGCAAGGTAAAATAAAGATCTGTTGTCATTCGATTACGATGCGTCTCGATATAAACTGGAATATTATATTCATCTTCGAGACGTTTCCACCCTTCAATAATAGGGATGCATTCCTGTAATGTATATGGCCTGATATCGGCTTGGAGTGTGACATGCCTTGCTCCAAACTCAGCAGCATTATCCAAGATTGGTTTTAAATCATCAATACTTCGAGGGTAACACATCGCCTCTGCAGACATATTGTTATCAGCAATAAATGAAGATACTTGCTCAACTACTTTCCTATTTTCATAACTATAACTAACGCCATCGAAACCTGCATTTTTTATCATTTTCAAGTTATCTTCAAGTGGTCGTTCATAACCATCTGTATGTCTTCTTTCCATTGCCCACAAGGATTGAAAAACTAACAAGCTCTGCATTTACACACCTCGAATAATTAAAAAGTATAAAACATGAAAAAATATTTCACTTAATAATTTACATAACAACAAACAAAGTCAACAAATTTAAACTCTCGAGCGAAACCTCATCATTATCAACATAAAAGCTACCATATAAACATCACATCAACAAAAAAAACAAAAGCAAAAGTCAAATAAACATAAAAATCAAACACTTAAAAACAAAAATCACAACATTCAACATTCTCGCAACAAACGGGTTGACACAACACACGACCAGGGATAACCTTGTAACCAATCAAATGTAACCGCTTACATTTAAACGAGAGAAAAGGAGTTAAGTAATGGATAATACAACTGAAGTTGCTTTCGGTTCTAAGGAAGTAATCAGTCGGAAGGAGCTGAAATATTATGTTAAACGGACTGACCGACATGGCTTAATTTATTTTTTTGGACATATGGCAATATTGGGAGCCACCGGTTATCTAGTATACCTATCTCTCGATACATGGTGGATTGTTCCCGCTATGTTAGCCTACGGCATAGTGATGGCTTTTCTATTTGCGCCAGTACATGAATGTAGCCATGGTACACCATTCCGCACCCGTTGGTTGAATGAAAGTGTCTATTGGTTAGTGTCTTTAATTTATATAGTACCTCCTGTTTTTTTCCGGTATTCTCACGCAGCTCATCATACATATACTCAGGTTCGTGGCCGAGACCAGGATATGATATTCCCCAGACAAGCTACTGTGTGGAATTATATCGTTTATATTTCATCAGTCCCCTTCTGGGCTAGAAATATAAGTTGGCTAATTCGTCATTCGCTAGGCAGTGTTAACCCTAAATATCGATACTATTTGCCTGATGAGGAAGTACCACGAGTAGTACGTGAAGCCCGTATTATTATAGCTATCTATTTGGGCATAGCCTTGATGGCAATTTATGCAAATTCTTGGGCTCCTCTTACCTATTGGATAATACCTCGCCTAGTCGGTGAGCCCTTCATGCGCTGGTTACGGGTTGCTGAACATGGCGAATGTGAAGAAGGGCCAGATTTAAGAGAGAATACTCGTACAACTAAAACCTCAAGATTAGTAAGGTTTCTATTTTGGAATATGCCTTATCATGCAGAGCACCATTTAAGTCCGATGGTACCATTTCATGCTCTCCCCAGACTACATGAGCAAGTAAAAGATAAACTTTTTCCAACAGCAGATAGTTATCTTAAAGTCCATGCTCAAGTTCTGAGACGGTTATTTAGACAACAAGGAATCACATGGGAAACATCAAAAAAACAAGAAAACAATTAGGCTTTTAAGCCTCTTAATAAAACATAACAATTAATTATTTTGACTGCGAAAATTACGAGGATGAAAAAATGACAAATTCATGGCATCAAGTTGCATCGGCAGATGAAATAGAAGTTGAAGATGTTATCCAAGTAAAAGTTTTAGATAAAGTTTTAGCCGTTTATAATGCAAAGGGCAATTATTATGCCACTCATGATTTATGTACCCATGGGCATGCCTGCTTATCTGATGGTGTAGTAATAGGAGATAGAATTGAATGCCCTCTGCATCAAGGTCGCTTCCATATACCGTCGGGGAAACCAGATGGCGCACCGGTAAGTGTTCCTATTGAGACCTTCCCAGTAAAGGTGGTGGATGGTCAAATATATGTCCAAATTGTTGAATAAACCCATATACAGCCTTGTATTATAGCGCCAACATAGTGCCTGTTTAGAGCAAAAGAGGTGTTCATGAATATTAAACCTGGCTTTGTAATTATTGGTGGCGGTCATGCGGCAGGCCGCGCCATAGAAGCAATGCGTGAGGCTGGTTATACCGGCCTCATTACCCTCATAGGAGCTGAGCATGAGCTTCCTTATGAACGTCCAGCTCTATCAAAGGAGCTGCTTATTAATGAAAAAAGCAATGAAGTTACATTCATTAATGACAGTAACTGGTACGCAGAAAAAAACGTTGAACTAGTACTAGGTACAACCGCAGATGGGCTTGATCAAAATAATAAAATGATTACGTGTACTGACGGACGCACTTTTACCTATGAAAAGCTATTAATAACAACTGGCGCTCGCGTTAGGCGACTGAATATACCAGGAACAGAGCACCCTAGTATTCATTACTTACGTACATTGAATGATGCAAAGCTTCTTTCAAGTCAGCTTACCAAGGGGAAAAAGCTGGTAGTGATTGGAGGCGGATTTATCGGACTTGAGGTTGCTGCTAGCGCATCTCTACGAGGTGTAACTGTGTCTATAGTCGAATCTGGTGAGAGACTGATGGGCAGAGCTGTTCCTCCACTAATTAGCCAGTATATAGCCTCACGACATCAGTCAGAAGGCGCTCATTTATATTTTAATTCCACACCATTAAAAATAGATAGAGATGAAAATGGTTTTAGTCTAGTTGTATTAGATGATGGTTCGATTATAGAAGCCGATTTAGTTGTCATTGGTATCGGTGTGGAGCCTGAAACTTCACTTGCAATAAACTCAGGTTTAGCAGTAGATAATGGCATACTCACAGATTCATTTTGCAACACCTCTGACTCAGCCATATATGCCGCTGGTGATTGCACTAATCACTTTAACTCTTTGCTTGATAAGCGCATTCGATTAGAAAGTTGGCAAAATGCGCAAAATCAAGCAATCGTTGCCGCTCATAATATGTGTGGCAAGAAGGAAATACACAGCGAAATACCCTGGTTTTGGTCAGATCAATATGACATAAACCTGCAAATTGCTGGTTTACCAGGAGTCTGGAATACTCCAATTTTACGTGGAGAAATTGAGTCAGGAAGCTTTATACTATTCAACCTAGAAGACGGAATAATAACTGCTGTGGCTGGCGTTAATGCGGGTAGAGATATGTCATTCGCCAGGCGTTTGATATATTCAAAAAATCGTCTTACCGAAACAATGCTTACAGATTTATCTCTATCATTACGCCAGCTGGCTAAGGAAAAATAGACTGTTAGCTCATAAGAAATTAGTATCAAAAATCATGCACACTGAATGGACTCTTATTTATCAACTGAAAGGAATACAATATGATGTCGGTAAAAAAAATAGCCAAAGTTATAGGTTTAACAGCCACCTGTGCTCTCTCAAGCATGCCACTAATGAGTTATGGAGAAACCTTAAAGCTGGGAATGGGTGATCCACTGAATTCGGATCAAGGAGCCTACGCTACACGCTTTAAAGAGTTGGTTGAACATTATTCAGATGGAGATCTCAATATCACTTTATACCCTAATGGTGCTTTGGGCGATGAAGTAGAAATGGTGCAAAATACACGTCTTGGTGCCTTAGATATGGCATTAGTCGCCATCAACAATGTAGCACCATTTTCCGATAAGCTAGGCGTATTAACCATGCCTTACCTTATTAAAAGTACTAATGACGCTCTAAAAGTCACGACGGGGGCTCTGGGCGACCGCTGGAATACTATTGCTCAGGAGCAGGCAGGAGTACGCATCTTAGGATGGACCTACTCAAATTTCCGCTACCTAACCAACTCTAAACGTCCGGTACGTAATCTTCAGGACCTGCAAGGTCTCAAGATACGAGTCCCTCAGAATAAAATCATGCTAGCTTCATGGGAAGCATGGGGAGCTAACCCGATAGCAATGTCATGGACAGAAACGTTTACGGCGCTTCAGCAAGGAGTTGTTGATGGCCAAGATAATCCCTATATCGTCAACAATTCAATGAAGTTCTATGAAGTGCAGGATTATCTCACAGAGGTTCATTATTTATATGCCCTTCAGCCGCTGTTGGTTGGTAAAAATAAATTTAACAAGATGAACGCTGAAAATAAAGACATCATAGTCCGTTCAGCACTTGAAGCCCAACAACATGCCATGCTCTTCCAAATAACAGAAGCCGATAAAGCCAAACAAAACATGATAAAAAACGGTGTTGAAGTATCCATACTGGAAGATGAAGAAGAATGGATAAAGATAGCGCAAGAAAAGGTATGGCCAAAATATTACGATTCAATAGGTGGTCGTGATAATTTTGAAGAAATCATAAGGCAAATTGCAGATTAAACAAAACAAAATACACACTGCTCGCTGACGAGTAGTGTGTATTTCCCAATCGAACACCGTCAAACAATAATGTTTTGGTCGCTCAAGCCTGCACCGGACGAAAACGCCAGTAATAAAGGCTACCTATACCTATCACACTTAAAAACATTGACATTTCATAGGTGTTGTACTAATAAAGGTCCGTTACCCCTGTCGAGATTGCACATGAGTTTAAATAACAAAGACGACGTAAATACCCCCCATGAAGAAAGTCGTTCAAGGGAATACCGCAAGGCTACTCTCGCTGATGTAGCGAAACACGCGCAAGTCTCAACTGCAACAGTCTCACGCTGTTTTAGCGATCCGGATAAGGTAACCCCGGCCCTTCGGGCAAAGGTCGAGGCCTCGATTTCAACCCTCTCCTATACTCCCCACGGTGTTGCTCGTGCACTGGCAACACAACGCTCTCGTACTATAGGGGTGATTGTGCCCACCCTTGATATTGCAAGTTTTGCAAAAGGCGTTCAAGCATTACAAGAGCGATTGTTTGCAGCCAACAATTCCACGTTATTGGCTATTTCCAACTATGATCGAGAAGAAGAACTCCGACATGCTAAAAGCCTCATTTTTCATGGCGTTGATGGCATAGTTCTCGTTGGGTTGGATCACGACCCAAGCCTGTACGAACTTTTAGAGCGTAGTAGAACTCCATTTGTAAATACATGGGCTTACGATAAAAACAGTAAGTACTCCTGCATAGGCTTCGACAACCGTAAAGCCGTTCACATGATGACAGACCATGTACTGGATTTAGGCCATCGAAATATAGCGATGATTGTTGGTGGAGGAATAACGCAAGCGAATGATCGCTCACGGGAACGAAAAGCCGGTTTTATTGAGGCACTGAAGATTAGAAATATAGCGAACCCAGATCAAAGAATACTGGAAGTTCCCTATAGTATGGAGGGTGGCCGCATAGCGTTACGGCAGCTAATGTCAGAAAAAGATCCACCCACGGCCATAATATGTGGCAGTGATTTATTTGCAATTGGCGCCATGTTGGAGTGTCAGAAACTTGGAATTAATATTCCTGATTCGCTATCTATTACTGGCTTTGATGATTTAGAAATATCCAAAAATATGATGCCCGCTTTAACAACCGTCCATGTTCCTGCGCAAAAAATGGGAATGCTGGCCGCTGAATATCTACTTTCTTGCCTTGATAATGACTACGAGCTCATACGCACAGAGCTCGACTTCAATTTAATTATTCGAGATACAGTCCACCATCTGTAAAGTAGGTTTATTTACGGATTATGAACGCTACCAATTGATGTTTTTATAATGGGAGCACCTCAGTGCTCCCATTATATATACAGAATATTAAGATCACCCGGCTTTCTTGTAATATATGTCCTTGTCCAACTCACCTTCGCTATGGGCGATCAACACGGATACGGCCGCATCACCCGTGACATTAATCGTGGTCCTAGCCATATCTAGGATCCGGTCGATACCGGCTACCAAGGCAATCCCTTCGAGTGGTAGGCCAACCGAACTCAGCACGAGAGAAAGTACAATCAGGCCACCGCCGGGTACTGATGCGGTTCCGATAGAAGCTAAGATTGCGGTTAGCAGTATCATGCCGTATTCGGCCATACCCAAATCAATACCATAGGCTTGAGCAATGAATACGGCTGTCAGAGCCTGATAGAGTGCGGTGCCATCTAGGTTAATAGTGGTACCCACAGGCAAAACAAAACTGGCAATATCTTTGGAAACGCCCAGATTATCACGCGCACAAGACATGGTTACGGGCAGTGTACCGGCGGCAGTAGTCGTGCTGAAGGCGACCAGCTGAGCTTCGAAAATTCCTTTGAAAAACATAATAGGATTTAAACGAGCCAGAAGTGCCAATCCCCCGCCCAAGGTTACCACTGCATGGATGATACAGCCGAGATAGACACCAAGAATAACCTTACCCAAGGGCAATAACACTTCCAGACCGTATTGACCGGTGGTGGTAGCAATTAATGCGAATACACCGTAAGGGGCGAAAGCAATCACTAGATCGGTCAGCTTGTACATCACATCAGCAAAAGCATCGAACACCTTTCTCACCGGATCCGCTTTTTCGCCGACCAGGTTGATAGCGATACCGAGAAAGATAGCGAACAGGATGATCTGCAGCACATCACCGTTGGCAAAGGAGGCAAAGGGGTTGGTTGGGATAATATTCAGCAGGGTGTCGACGATACTTGGCGGCGACTTCACATCAATAGCCGTCGCACTACCAAGATCCATACCAACACCAGGTTCAAGCCAGATAGCCAAAATTAGGCCAATGGGAATGGCGATGGCTGTGGTCACTATATAGGCAACAAAGGTTTTTATTCCTATCCGCCCCATGCGGGTCACGTCTTTGATGGCGGTGACACCACACACCAAAGAGATAAAAATCAGGGGGACAACCAGCATCTTGATGGCGGCGATAAAAGCTTTGCCGATGGGATGCAAAACCGCTGCATTTCCTCCTAACAGGAAGCCGGTTGCGGCCCCCAGTATCAACCCTATTAACACCTTCTGCCAAACCTGCAGTCTTTTCCACCAGTTGACATCTTTCATTTTTACCTGCGCCGTTAGGGTACTCATCGTCGAACTCCTTTTCTTTTTTATTCATAGCCTTAGCGAAAAAAATGGCATTACTGAGATTCCTAAAAAAGAAAAACAGAATGCCATTCAACGTCACATTAAAAATCTGAAAGCCGTATTTTCAAGGTCAGTGCTAATATCATCAAGCTGACTCTTTTATCGCTCCCTTTACCCTGTAAACGATATGTTCTGCCAACAGCTGCGAGGCATCATAAACAGGTAGCTCTGTGGTCAGCTTATCGGAAATCACCGACAACTCGGTACAGGCAAGAACAATACATTCGGCTCCCATTAATTTCAGGTATGCGGCCGCTTCGTTATATTTGGCTAAAATGTCTACATCATGCGTCTTTGCTTTCACCCGCTTGATTAATTCCATCACATTGTTCTGATGCTCTAAAGATGGGAACAGAGTCTCTACATTCTCGACATCGAATTTGTCATGATACAAACGGATATTTTCGACGGCCGTGGAGGCCAACATGCCTACCTTGCGAATATCCGGCTGACAGCGCTTCACATGCTCCACCGTCACATCGAGAATGTTCACCACAGGAACGGAAACCGCGGCTACCACCTCTGGGTAATACATGTGCGCGGTATTACATGGAATCACCAGAAAGTCCACTCCGGCTTGCTCCAGTCCCTGGGCCATTTTGGCCATGAAAGGAGCAGGGCTTTCGCCCGAGCCCTCTATCAATGCCTTAATCCGGGACGGAACTTTGGGGTTGTTATCGACCAGCATATGAATATGGTCGATATCATCCCGAGCCGGAGTGGCGGCAATCACACGGCGCATTAAGTCCACCGTCGCCTCCGGTCCCATGCCTCCTATTACACCAACTGTTTGTTCACTCATTTATCTTCATCCATACAATGATGACTCAGCCGCCTTCGCGACAGAATCAATATCCGAATAGCTCAGGTAGCCAAAGCACCAACTCAGGGAAGAAAGCCAGTAGCACCACTACAAATACTTGCACCAGCACAAAGGGAATCGCCTGAACCGATATTTCTTCAATGGAAACCTTGGCAATACTGGAGCTGATAAACATATTTTCTCCCAGCGGTGGGGTAGAAAAGCCAATTTCACAGCAGCATACTAAAACAATACCAAAGTGAATGGGATCTACGCCCAGACTGACCATTACTGGTAACAGTACCGGCGTAACAATCATGATAGTCGCCAGTGTTTCCAAAAACATACCGACGAAAATCAGAAATACGATCACCATGATCCAGATCAGTGCCAGGCTGCCAGTCATTTCCAACATCGACTGGGCAATCATCCCCGGAATGTCGTTCTCTACTAGGATCCGGCCAAAGGCGGTGGCAGTGAACATGATGATCAGCACTCGGCCGGTCAGCCAAGTAGTGGAGTTCAGCGATTCCTTGAAACCATCCAGCTTCAGCTCTTTATGAACGAAAATACCGATAAAGAGGGTATAGAATACCGACACTACGGCGGCTTCGGTGGGGGTAAAGAGTCCCGAATAGATGCCGCCCAAGATAACTACCGGTGCCAGTATCGCCCAGATACCGTCTTTACAAGCCTTACGCAGTGCGCCAGGCTCATGCACAGTGCCGGCGGTGTAGCCTCTCTTTTTACTGATCATATAGTTGGCAATCATCAGGCCACCGGCCAGCATGACCCCCGGCAAAATACCCGCCATGAATAATTTGGTAATCGATTCACTGGCAGTAACTCCATAAATCACCATGGGAATACTGGGCGGGATCACCACCCCAAGTCCACCGGACGAGGCGGTTAGCGCCCCCGCATAACTGCGCCCATAACCCCTGTCGACCATGGCAGGGATCATCAGCATGCCCACCGCCGCCGTTGTCGCCGGGCCCGAACCCGAAATAGCACCAAAAAACATGCTGGCAAGAATGGCGGAAAAGCCCAGTCCACCCGCCATGGGGCCAGCCATCACTTCGGCAATGTGCACCAGTCGGCGTGAAATGCCCGCGCTTTGCATCAAGGCGCCGGACAGAATAAAAGCAGGCAGAGCCATGATGGGGAAGGAATCAACCGCGTTCCATGCTGTCTGCACCAGAGACACAAAGTCATCACCGGCCGCCAGATAGACGGTTAGCGCCGACGCCCCCAAGGCCACGACTATGGGGGAACCTATCACCAGCAAAAAGAAAAACATACCAAATAAAATAAAGGGAGCTGTCATTATCTGAACCTCTTATCCCAAAAAATCCATCTATCAAGCCAAGGGACCATTACCATGGTGCCCAGTCTTTGAAGTCGGCGTGCTCATAATGTTATCTTCCAGATTGGGCTCATCCACATCACCAAATTTCACTCCGCAGACCAGCTTCATGTAATTCACTTGGATAATACGCAGGCTGGTCAGGGTGAATGAGATAGGGAAGATCATGTATAGGTAAGCCATCGACCAATCCAGAGCAGGAGAGAAATAGGTAAACTCCATCATGGAGTCAATCACCTCGATACTCTTGAGAGTCATCAGGGTATTGAAGGCAATCCAGAAAATATCGCCTATCAGCTCAACTGCGTTTCTCATTTTTTCCGGCATCATTCTCAGATGAAAAGTCACTCTGTTATGGGCCGACAGCCTTGCCGCGTAAGATGCGCCAAGAAAAACAAACCAAACAAAGGCAAACCGGGACAGCTCTTCACTCCATGGTATGCCGTAGTTGAAAAACACCCTCAAAATGACCTGTATAAACAGCAAGACCACAAATAAACACAGTAATAGCTGGCACACATAGCTTTCCAGCTTGTCCATATGCTTTAACAGTTTAAACATAGTAATCCTCCGATAAAGGGAGCGGAGTGAAGACTCCTCCCACTTATTCAAGTTTCAACCCACTTCGTCAAAACCGGTTAACAGCATTCGAAAATCAGGGTTACTTCAACTGCTCCAGCACGGACTCGAAGCTTTCTTTACCACCGATAGAGTCATAGAACTGAGGCCAAACCTTTTCTTTGGCCAGCTCAATCCATTTATCTTCATCCTCTAGGATAGATACTTCCATGCCGTTATCGATCATGTTCTGCTTCGCGTTTTCGGCCTCAGAAATCTGGAAAACCAGTCCATACTGCTGCGCTTCAAGACCGGCACGAGTCAGAAGGTTACGTTCTTCATCGCTCATTTTGTCGAAGGTACGCTTGCCGATCAGCAAGGGCTGTAGCGAGTACTGATGATGAATTTCGGTCACGTAATCCTGAATTTCGTAGAATTTCATGGTGTTGTTGACGATGTAGGGATTATCTTGGCCGTCAATCACGCCCTGCTGAAGTGCCGTGAACGTTTCGGTCCACGCCATAGAAATAGGATTAGCGCCCCATGCCTCCCATGAGGCCAGCATGATCGGGTTTTGCGGCACTCGAACCTTCAGCCCCTGTACGTCTGCAAGGTTCTTGACTGGCCGCTTGGAGTTGGTTAAGTGGCGGAAGTTGGAGTAGGTCCAACCCAGAATATTGACGCCGACTTGCTTCTGGGCCAGTTGATTCCAATGATCCCCCAGAGAGCCGGTGGTAATAGTGACGGCATCGGAAGTGTTTTTGATAACATAAGGCATGGTCAGCACCCCCAACTCCTTGGAAAAGGGGGTCACGTTACCGATACCGACCAGCGCCATATCCAGCGACCCTAGTCGTGTATTCTGCACCATCTCAGTTTCCGAGCCGATAGCGCCGTTGGGATATAGGGTCACCTTAATATCGCCGGCGGAATAATATTCCACGAGATCCTTAAAGCGACTGGCGTAGGCACCTTGATCCGAGTCCAGCGGATCACCCATGCCCAGTCGCATGGTCTTGGCATCCGCCAGCACCGGCAGGGCTGCAGAAGCGCAGGCAAGAGAAACGGTCAGGCATTTTGCTAACTTCGTCATAGAGAACATATTCATTACCTCAATGTATTTTGTGTGTTTTGCATCCATGAAACTGGAATTTGTTCAGCCGTGCAGGGAGTTATCCGTTCCCCGAGGAGCCGCAAACCTCTTCAAATACTTCCACGATAATCTGGGTAATCAGCCGACAATCCGCCTCAACAAACGTCAGCGGTAATCGCATATCACACATGGTCGCCAGCACGCGGCGGGTATCGGGCAGCGATGGCATCTGGCCCATGTATTGCCAGCTGTCAAAGCGGCTGGTGTAACCCTTAGGATCCGCATCACCGAACCATTTGAGCGGTACTCCCTGCTCTTCGCAACGCGTTATAAAGCGGGCTATGATCGCAGGTGACTGATCCGGCAGAGAAAACTGGATGGAACTGCCGACAAAAGATTCCGCCGCGGGACGAACCGGCAAACGAATGCCTGCTACTTGGCTCAGCCCTTCGGCGGTCGCGTTGTAAAGTTGGTTCCAGCGCCGGCACTGTTCATCTAGGTTTTTGAGCTGAGGCCGTAATATTGCTGCGCGCAGATTATCCATCCGACCGCTATAGTTGGGCGTTTCAAAACGAATTCGGGCAAAGGCTTCTTTCGGAGGAGCGGCCAGATGGCGCCCATACAGCATGTAAGAACCGGAATACATAATGGCTTTAGCCATCACGTCGTCGTCGTCGGTAGTGAGAAAACCGCCCTCGCCGGAGTTGATATGCTTGTAGGTTTGGGTGCTAAAGCAGGCTACTCGGCCGAAAGTGCCACTTTTACGGCCATTCCAGCTGGCTCCCATGGTGTGGGCACAATCTTCGATTACGATAATCTGATGCCGCTCGCAAATACTCATCAGCCGGTCCATGTCTGCAAGATGACCGCGCATATGGGACAACAGCAAGTAATGGACATCGTCCGCTGCGGCTTTTAGCTCTAGATCGTCAAGATCGATGGTGTAATCATCACTGGTTTCTACCAATATTGGCACCGCACCAGCATTATTGATGGCACCAGGAACCGGAGCCAGAGTAAAGGCGTTACACAACACCTTATCGCCCAGTTGGACACCCACAGTGCGCATGGCAATGTGTAGTGCATAACCACCAGAGGCACAGGCTAGACTGTAACGGCTACCCAAATAGGTAGCAAATTCCTGCTCCAGCAGTTCAGTCTCCGTCGGTTCCCCGGCTAAAGAATTATATCTATGTAGACGCCCGCTGCGCATCACCGCAATAGCCTTCTCAATGCCGTCTTCAGGAATGGATTCCTGCTGGGTAAACGATTTATTGAATTTGGTCATAACATCTCTCCAGGCAGGTACCTAGTCCTAGGCACCTGCCTATCTGATTCAGCAATAACGATCTTGTTTATAAACGTGAAAGTCCCACTCTGTCTCAGGAAAGTACTTATGTAGGCGCCAGTCACATGCACGAGCGTGGCCTTCCATACCTTCGGTGCGAGAAATTCGAGAGCCCACGGCGCTAAATACCAAGTTAGCTTCTTCACTTAGTTCTTGGTAAGTCAGTATTTTCATGAACTTCTGCACATTTAGCCCGCCGCTATAACGAGCAGCTTTCTTGGTTGGCAATATGTGGTTAGTACCGGAACACTTGTCACCGTGAGTGACGGTACTGCCTTCGCCCAAAAATAGGGAACCATAGTTATTCAGATTTGCTTTCCACCACTCCAAGTCGTCCGCCAGAATCTGCAAGTGCTCACAGGCCCACTCGTCGCTAATCTTGGCTACCTCTTCGCGACTATCACCCAAAATCACCACGCCGTGATCGCGCCAAGCTGCTTCGCAGACATCAGCGTTAGGCATATCAGCGATCACTTTGGGCATAATCTCCATCACCTTTTCACCCAACTCGCGGCTGTCGGTAAACAGCCAGACCGGAGAGTTAGGCCCGTGCTCAGCCTGTGAGACCAAGTCGACGGCAATGGTCATGGGATCGGCGTGCTTGTCGGCGATAATGGCAGACTCGGTTGGACCAGCGAAGACATCAATGCCGACCTCGCCGAACAGCATGCGTTTGGCTTCAGCCACATAGGCATTGCCCGGCCCGACCAGAATATCGGCAGGTCTGTTGGTAAAAAGACCATAAGCCATGGTAGCTATGGCATGCACACCACCCATCTCCAGTATCACATCAGCACCCGCCACATGCATGGCGTAAGCCACGGCCGGATTGATGCTGTCACCCCGGGGCGGGGAACAGGCCACGATGAAAGGCACACCCGCAGCCTTGGCGGTGGCCACACTCATCAGTGCAGAAGCCGCATGGGCATAACGCCCGCCGGGCACGTAACAACCGGCACATTCGACTGGCAGGATCTGCTGACCCAGTCGTACACCTTCTTCAGTTTCAATTTCGAAAGACTGCAGGCTGTCGCGCTGCGCTTCGGCAAAGCGTTTGATCTGGCGATGGGCAAAATCAATGTCGTCTTTCACCCGCTGAGGCACCTGTTCGATCAACGCCAGCTTCTTCTGTTCGGTGAGCACAAAGTCGCCCTGCCAGCCATCAAACTGCTTGGCATACTCACGTATCACCGATTCACCCTCAAGTTTGATCCGGGTCAGCATTTCCTTGACCACCGCCTGAATGCGCTCATCTTCCTGTGCTACATCGTCTTCTGCTGCCGCTCTTTTAAGATATTCCATGGTATTACACCTGTTAAAAAGGAAGCTCTGGTTATTAGCAAGGCATGCTGCCCTGCCCTTGCTGGCCCGGTCCCTCCAAGAGGGACCGGGCGCGCAGGTTAACTATATTTAGGGAGATTAAATACTTCGCGATAACCGAATAGCGCTTGGCTGCCACCGGTATGCAAAAACACGATGTTTTCCCCTTTCTTGAAATGGCCCTTACGGATCAAATCGATAAGGCCTGCTGCACCTTTTCCGGAGTAAACCGGATCCAGCAGAATGCCTTCATGGCGGGCAAATAGCTCGATGGCTTCTAGGGTACTTTCGGCAGGAATGCCGTAGCCTTCACCTACGTAATCACAGTTGGCCACCACATCCTCGCGTTTGATTACACCGGGAATACCTAACTTCTCGGCGGTACGCTCTGCTAGACGGAACACGTTGGCTTCCTGCTGTTCACGAGGCACTCGCACGCCGATACCAAGCACCGGTATTTGGCTGTTGCTGCCGTACAAACCCGCCACTAAGCCGGCCTGAGTACCTGCCGAGCCGGTGGCATGTACTAGATGATCAATGCGCAAGCCGAGATCATTCGCCTGGCCTAATAATTCCAGCGCACAGTTAACATAACCTAAGGCACCAATTTCATTGGAACCGCCACCAGGAATGATATAAGGCTTCTTACCTTCGGCTTTCAGCTTCGCGGCAAGTTCTTCCATCGCCGCATTCATGTCAGTGCCACCCGGATACTTGCTTAGCTGGCCACCAAATAACTGATCAAGCATCACGTTGCCGTTATAGACGTAATCGGCATCCTCAGAGTTGGTGCGATCTTCTAGCAAGATATGACAGTCCATGCCCAGCTTGGTGGCGATAGCCACGGTCTGGCGAGCGTGGTTAGACTGGGTAGCGCCCTGGGTAATAATGGTGTCGGCATCGTGCTCTAGGGCATCGGCCATCAGGAATTCCAGTTTGCGAGTCTTGTTGCCACCGCCAGCCAGGCCGGTGCAGTCATCACGTTTGATCCACAAGGTGGGACCATCCAGCAACTTGGTCAGCTGAGGCATCGGCTCAAGGGGGGTATTAAGGTGTGCGAAATGAAGACGCGGATAACGGGCCAAAAGCATGGGTAACACTCCTATCTCATTTAAAAAACATTGTTTGCACAAAGTTGCAACAACGTCATATTGGAATAGGATTTCTTAGCCAACCAATGCTATCTTGGCTCCGCAGGCGATTACTTTTCGGTATAGCTATAATTAATTTTATCTAAGGATTTGATTTAAATGGAATTAAAATGGTTAACGGATTTCGTAGCATTAAGCGAACATGGCAGTTTTTCTAAGGCGGCCGAGGCTCGCTTCGTCACTCAGCCTGCTTTTAGCCGACGTATTCGTTCACTGGAAAATTGGTTAGGTATTAGCTTGGTAGACCGGGGAAAATATCCCACCACTCTAACCGTGAACGGCTTGGCGTTCGCTGAAGAGGCCAAACGAATGATTCACGATACTTACCGAGTGCGTGAGCGACTACAAGGGCAAGAACCACGTGAGAGTCTGGTGTTTTTTTCTCAGCATTCCCCGGCGGTATCCTTTTTTCCGCGCTGGATCAGGACCTTGGAGCCTCTGGTTGGCACCAACTTGGTCAAGCTGAATGCGGGTAATCTGCACGATATAATGGAATCTTTCATGTCCGGCATGGGTGATTTTTTGCTTACCTTCTCTACCGACGAGAATATCGCTCAGCTATCACGTAACGACACAAGCTGTATTCAGGTGGGTGCTGACAAGTTGGTACCTGTGTCGGCGGTGAAGAGCAATGGTACAGCTCTCTATTCGATAGAAAACCATGCTCCCTTCAAACTGCTGGCTTACCCTGATGACTCCTACTTGGGCAACCTCATAAAGGAGCAGTGCATCGCCAAGATTCCGCCTGACATTCAATGTACCATCGTTTGTGAGAATGCACTGGCCGAAGGCCTAAAAGCCATGGCGATGCAAGGTTGCGGTGTAGCGTGGCTACCATCCAGCCTGATACAAAACGAATTACAGAACAAGCAGTTAGTAATCCTGCCATCTCCGCTCCATACCGTAGATCTGAAAATTCTGCTTTATCGCTTCAGACATACGGTTAAGCCAGAGGTAGACCTCTTCTGGGATTATTTGCTCGAACTCTACAACCATGGTTATTCGTGAAAGGTTAACTCGCTGGTAATAGGTGTGACGTGAAAAGCAATGGCGATACTAAAGCGGATTAGTTATGTCAGTATCGCCGAAGAAGTCGTACCTTTTGTTCTATTCGCCTTATAAACAACAAACACTATAAATGTTTGTTGCTTATAAGGCGGCTCCCTATTAATTCTTAGTTATGGCTTAGCCAACCCTAAGTGTCCGCGCAAGGTGCGGCTCTGATACTCGGTGCGGAATAGGCCGCGACGCTGTAGTTCTGGCACTACCTGATCAACGAAGTCTTCTATGCCTGCTGGCAACGACGGAGGCATTAGGTTAAAACCATCGGCACCCTCGCTTCTAAACCACAGTTCCATTTTATCGGCAATTTGCTCCGGCGTACCCACCATGGTGCAGTGTCCGCCACCGGCCGCTAGGCGACCCAGCAGTTGCCGTACCGTCGGTTGCTCGGTGTCGATAATCCGCAAAATAGTGCTATAGCGACCTTTAGGGCCGGTAAAGGCATCCAGCGATGGCAAGGCCGGCACGGGTGCATCCAGATTCCAGTTCATGCAGTCTTGTTCAGTATAAATCCCGAGCTGGCGCAATGAGGCTTCTGCCGGTAATAACTCGTCCAGCTCGCGCTGTTTGGCTTTAGCCTCTGCTTCGGTGGCCGCCACATAGGTAACTAAGCCCGGCATGATCGGCACATCCACACCACGACCGGCGGCATTAACGCGGCGTTTAATATCGCGATAATAGTCTTGAGCGGCGGGCAAGTCGTAGGCCACCGCATAAATAGCTTCGGCACGGCGTGCGGCTAACTCACGCCCTTGCTCAGAGGCGCCAGCCTGAAACAACACCGGATGCCCTTGAGGTGGTCGCGGCACGTTTAATGGGCCATCGACCAAGAAAAACTCGCCTTGGTGATTGATCGGTTTAACCTTATCCGGATCCGCATAATGGCCAAAGCGATCAAAACTTAGGGCATCAGCAGCCCAAGAATCCCACAGCTTAAGTACCGCATCCACAAACTCGTCGGCACGGCGATAGCGGTCGGCATGCACCGGCATAGCCTCGTAGTTGTGATTACGCGCTTCAACATCGAACATCGAGGTCACCACGTTCCAGCCCATGCGACCACCGGAGATATGATCCAGGGAGGCCATCATTCTCGCCGCATGAAATGGCGTATAAAAGGTGCTAGAAACGGTGCTAATAAAACCAATCTCGTCCGTAGCGCGGCTCATGGCGGCCATGGCGGTTAGCGGCTCTAAAAACCAAGGGCTGCCATCGGAGACATTACCTGCCGACTGGCCATCGGCAAAAAACACCGCATCCAATTTGCCACGCTCGGCGGTTTGCGCCAATTGCTCGTAATAACTAATGTCGCCTAATCGCTCAACCGACGAATTAGGATGACGCCAGGCGCCTTTGTGATGACCACAACCCATTAAAAATAAATTGAGGTGCATCATGCGCGACTTTTCGTTTGCGGCTGCCATTAGTTTTTCACCAAGCCGCCGTCTACCACCAGGTTCTGGCCGGTAACCGAGCGGGACCATGGGGAGGCGAAGAATAAAGTAGCATCGGCAAATTCAGCAGGGGTGGTGACGCGACGCAACGGTGTAGCGGCGGCAATGTAATCAAATACCGCTTCGGGGGTAGCAGCTGAGGCATCGGTAGTGCGCAGCAAGCCGCCGGACACCATGTTAACGGTTATCTGGTCGGGGCCTAAATCTTGGGAAAGCGTACGGGTCAGCGACAACAGAGCTGCTTTAGCGGCGGTGTAGTCGTGATACGGCACTACTGGATTTTGAAACAGATTAGTACCGACGTTAACGATGCGCCCAAAACCCGCGTGCCGCATGCCAGGCAAGGCAGCTTGTGTGGTATTCAACGCGCCCTTTACGATGCCTTCAAATTGCTGCTGCACGTTGCTCCAGCTTAGCTGATCGGCATTTTCACGGGCATCACCATTAAAGGAGAAAGCCGGTAATGCGTTATTAATCACGGTAGTAATTGGCTGGCCAAAGTGCGCTTGTGCCTTGGCAAACAAGGTTTGTACGGCAACGGCATCGGTCACATCCGCTTGCAGCGCCAGCGCCTGTTCGGGGTAATCTGCCGCTAGTTGATTGGCGGCCTCAGCACTGGTCAAATAGTTGATGACCACTTTGGCGCCTTCACGCAGAAAGGCACGCACCAGATGTTCGCCCAACCCGCGGGCGCCGCCGGTAACCAGTACCAATTGTTCGTTAAAATTAATGGAAGTTTGCATTGCTACCTCTAAGAGTTAGAGGCGAAGGCATGGACGGGCAGCAGTTGCCGTGAGCCGAATGGCTGACATCCCTTCGCCAGTATGAACTGGATCAGGTTCGACGGGTGTTATCTCAGCCAGACAGCTTTACTGCCAGACACCCCGTGTCACGACCTAGACCATAGCATACCCCTGCGGGGAGCTGGAAGCGGTCAGCTATAAACGGTAAGCCGGAAGAAAAATAAAAACATAAGCAATACAGAACCTGACTAAAGCGAGATACCGGAGCAAGCCCGGTAAGACTGCAAAAACGATGTATGTTCTTTAGCTGAAAGCTGACCGCTTGCTAAGATTTGGTTAATGTCGCTTGGCAGTGGATAATGACAATCTGGATGTAATGGAGAACCCGCCGAGATGACCTCACAAAAGACCACCCTAACCATCACCCGCCCCGATGACTGGCACTTACACTTGCGTGATGGCGAGCAACTAAAAGACACCGTTGCCGACGCTAGCCGCTACTTAGGCCGCGCACTCGTGATGCCTAACCTGCTGCCGCCCGCCACCACTACCGAGCTGGCGCTGGATTATTACCACAAGATAACGGCAGTACGCCCTCAAGGCAGCCAGTTTGAGCCGCTGATGAGCTTGTACTTAACCGATAAAACAGATCCAGAAGAAATTCGTCGCGCCAAGGCCAGTGGCAAAATTGTTGCCTGCAAGTTGTATCCGGCCGGTGCGACCACTAACTCAGACTCTGGTGTAACCGACGTTAAAAATATTTATTCGGTGCTGGAAGTGATGCAAGAAACCGGCATCCTGTTATTAGTACATGGTGAAGTGACCGATCCGAGCATTGATATTTTTGACCGTGAAAAAGTCTTTCTCGAGACCATACTGCCCGATGTAGTACGTGATTTTCCTACACTAAAAATCGTACTCGAGCACATTACCACCAAGCATGCAGTCAAGTTCGTTGAGCAGGCCGGTGATAACGTGGCCGCCACCATTACCGTGCACCACTTACTGTTTAACCGTAATCACATGCTGGTTGGTGGTATTCGCCCACACTTCTACTGCTTACCGATCTTAAAGCGCAATACCCATCAGCAAGCTTTAGTGCGAGCGGCCACCAGTGGCAATAAGAAGTTTTTTATGGGTACTGACTCGGCACCGCACTTTCAGCAGAATAAAGAAACCGCCTGTGGTTGTGCTGGCGCCTATACATCACACGCCGCGGTTGAGCTATATGCCGAAGCCTTCGAAGATGCGGGTGCACTAGATAAGCTCGAAGCTTTTACTAGCCATTATGGCCCAGACTTTTACGGTCAGCCGCGTAACTCCGATACTATTACCTTGGTGAAAGAGCCATGGACAGTACCCGACACCTTGCCACTAGGCGGTAATAAGCTGGTGCCTATCCGCGCCGGTGAAGTCATTAGCTGGGCTGTTAAGTAACTTAACGTGAAGGGTGAAGCGTAAAGAGTGAAGCGGACAAGCAAACACTAAGCGCCCAGCGCCCAGCGCCCAGCGCCCAGCAACATAATAAGCCCCAACTTGTAGGTTTGGGGCTTTTTTTATGCCGTCATACTAACGCTCGTAGGAAAACGGCATAAGGGACAACACCCAAACCAACCTACATATTCAATCCTTTGTTACCTATCATCTTTGTCCATGTTTAGCCTTGGCTCTTACTATAAAAATCACTTTTCAGATCTGATCACTATTTTTCCGTGCGTTCCGTGTTCTTCCGTTGCAAAAATAGCCTTGGTGTTGGTTTTTCTATTAGCTTGGCGCTGGGCGCTTAGCGCTGCACTTCAGATATTTGACAAGCATCATATTTATTCTTACTCTTTGCTCCACTCCTAGGGGAGCCTAGGTGCTGTTAATAGCACCTAATTTGGCTGAGATTCCGTAACTTGATGCGGTAACCCTTCGAACCTGATCTGGGTAATGCCGGCGAAGGGAAGGAAATGACTGATCCTCACTCTCCCCCTGCGCGGCCCACTGTTACTCGGCATTTTTAGTCAATGATTGGCTATTATCGTGATGTTTGCCTGCGATAGGCAAAGGGAGAACACATGCTAAGTACCACCGAAGCCATTTTATGGCTCTGCTTATTCGCCGCTTTTTTTGCCATTCCTGGCTTATATTATGCGCGCCGCCAGCAAGACAACCTCGAAGATTTTATTGTGGCTCGCAATAGCCAAAATGGCACAGCGACCATGCTGACGCTGCTGGCGACTTCTTTAGGCACCTGGATTTTATTTGGCCCTGCCGAAGCGGCCACCTGGGGCGGCATTGGTGCCGTTACCGGTTATGCGCTTGGCTCTTTAGCACCCCGTTTTATGATGATTCCTTTAGGTAAGCGCCTACGTGATCTAATCCCAGAAGGCCATACTCTGACCGAGTTTGTACTGCATCGCTACGGTAGAACCATGTACTTATTTGTCATGGTGATCATGATGTTCTATATGTTTATTTCTCTCACTGCGGGCTTAACCGCTATCGCCAAAATGGTGGAATTGCTGGCGCCAGTGCCGCTGTGGGTGACCGCGACAATTGTGATGGTCGCCACCCTGCTCTACACCTTATACGGCGGCTTACGGGTGACTATTTTTACCGACCGCGTACAAATGTTAGTGATATTGCCGTTTTTATTATTACTAATCATGTTTGGTTGGCAAGCCGTAGGTGGGCTAGCACCCACTATCGCCGGATTAAAAGAAAAAGCGCCCGAACTGCTGAATCCGTTTGATATGTCTGGCTTTAAATCAGGCCTCACCTTCTTCATTGCCGTCGTGCTAACCGGCCTGTTCTATCAAGGTACTTGGCAGCGCATATTTGCCGCCCAAGACAATAAAGCCATTCATAATGGCTTTATTGTGAGTGGCATAGTGAGCTTCGTGTTTATTTTTATTATGGGCTTATTTGGCTTAGCGTTCGTTGGTTTAGACTTACCTGGCAGTGGCTCGGTGGCGCTGTTTAACGTCTTGCTGTCTGATATTCCGCTGTGGTTTGCCATCGGTTTATTGCCCTTTGGCTTAGCGCTGATCATGAGCAGTGCCGATTCTACGATTAGCGGTATTTCCAGCATGATAGTAGTGGATTTGCGCCGTATGTTGCCAACATTTAGCGCCAATCGATTGTTGGGGTTATCCCGCTGGCTGATTGTGCTGCTCTCTATCCCGGTACTGGTAGTGGCCTCACAAGGTTTCAGCGTGCTGTATTTATTTTTACTGGCCGATCTTCTCTGTTGTGCTGCCGCCTTCCCGGTGTTCTTTGGCTTTTATAATGCTCGCTATCAAAGTTATAACGCCGTGCTTAGCACCGCTGCCGGCTTAGTTGCCGGACTCTGGCTGTTTCCGGCTCCGGGTGCTGAAATCAACTACCTGCTAGAATCCTTCTTGCTGGCCAGCTTAGTGCCGGTGCTGGTATCGGCTTTGTTGCAGCTGATACCTAATCGGCAGTCATTCGACTTCTCCATATTGCGCCAGCGTGTTCGCCACTTAGAAAGTTAATCGCAAAACGGTGAAGTGTGAAGCGTAAGATGTTTGTTATCTCCTTACACCTTACAGAGACAAACTTGCAGCCGACCACTACACTAAAGGGTCGGCTTTTTTATGTCATCGCCTCTGCATTCCCGCCCATAAGCAGGCAGACGTCAGCTCAACAAACTGCTACACTCGCGACCCTCTTGATTAGGCAGCACAGCTGTTAAGCCAAGTGCTGTTAACGCCAAGCCCCATTTTATTTACCACCTATATATCACCCTGCTTATCACCTTGAGATAAGGCGTCGCGGTATTATGATATTGGAGACAACATGAAAATTATGATTAGAGGCTTATCTCGCCTCACTACGGAAGAAAAAATTCTAGCTCTGTTAGCCCCTTACGGCTTGGTTCAATATTTTCATCTTGTTATGGACCCCAGCACCAAAAACTCCAAAGGTTTTGGTTTTGCCTTCATGCCTAATCCTGCTCAAGCTAAAGCTGCAATTAAAAGCCTGAACGGCATGGAAGTAGACGGTCAAAAAATTCGCGTTAAAAAAGCCGAAGAAAAGTCCGAAGACGGAAAAGTTGAGAAAGTTGAGAAAAAAACGGAGCAAAAAAAATAATGACTAATAACGATATTCTGCGCCGTGTTCGCTATTCCCTCGATATGAAAGACCAAGAGGCTATCGCCCTGTTTGACCTAGGTAATGTGACCATCAACGAAACACAATTTTTGGCGTTGTTGGCCAAAGAAGAAGATGACAATTACCACAGCTGCAGCAATGAGCAACTTTTGGGTTTTTTAGATGGCCTGATCCTAAAAAATCGCGGCCCACGCGAAGGTGGCCCAGCAGCTAAAGCGGATACCGTAGCCGAACCGATGAACAATCAGGTATTTAAAAAGCTGCGTGTAGCACTGGAACTAAAAGAAGAAGATATTCTTAGCCTGCTAACGTTGGCCGGATTTACAGTAAGAAAGCCTGAGCTCACTTCTTTGTTCCGCAAAATTGGCCACAAGCATTATCAAGCGTGTGGTGATCAGTTTTTGCGTAACTTCCTGCAAGGCTTAGCACTACAGCGCCGTCACGGCGCCGAGTAAGCCGCTGCCCGGCCGGTTATTTACAGCCGTCCGGGTAACAAACGTCTATTAGGTAGCCAACTGGCGGATCAACTGCCAGCAAAGCGCTACCTGCTCGGAACGAAATGGAGGGCGACAGCACAGCTCGATATCCAGTCGCACCCATGCTGACAACGGTAACTCCACCAATGTCCCCTGCGCTAACTCTTCTCTGACCAAGCTCGCAGGTAAAATACTGGCCCCTTCGCCCTGTAGCGCCAAAGCCTTCAGTCCCTCGCCCAGCGCATTTTCACATACCGGAAAATAAGATTGCTCGCTTAATGCGGGTAGGCATTTTCGCTGGATAAGCGCGCCCAAAAAAGACGTCGGCGGATACAACAATAATCGCAGCGCCACATCGGCAGACAAAAAGTGCAGCGGATGACCTGTCGCGTCTACCGCCGAAACCAGCACCAACCGGTCTTGTCCCACCACTATCCGTTCCACATCCGGACGATTCAACACCGGTTGATTTAACACCGGACTCACATCGTCACAAGAAAAGCAGAGTAAAAAGTCGGCTGAGCCAGACATAAACTGCTCGATAGCATCGTGATAATGCCCGGTGTTCAAGCGGATCAAACTATCTTCCAACTGAGGCCGTAATGTATGGATCCAGCGGGGAAAGAAGGTGACCGCCAGCGAGGGTTGCGTCACAAAGTTTAGGCTACAATGTTCGTGTAGACTCTGGCGTAACTGCCCTCGTATGCCATAAATCTGAGACAACAGCAGCCGAGCTTGCTCGAGAAAGCTTTCTCCTGCGTCGGTTAATACCATAGGATAGCGATCTCGACATACCAGCGGCACCCCCAACCAATTCTCCAGCGAACGAATACGCCGACTAAAGGCAGGTTGGGTCACAAAACGCGTGTCCGCAGCCTTGGAAAAGTTACCTTGCTCGGCTAGGGCAACGAAATCATGCAGCCATTTGCTTTCCATATTCAGCTCGTTAATGTATTGATGCAACATTGTATGCATAAAAGTAACAGCGCCTCTATAAAAAGGCATTAGATACTCTTAAGCCCGCCTCTTACTATGAGAACATACTAAGGCCTCCATTTTCAGACGCTCGGCCCCTAATAGTGATTAACCAGCAAGGACTGCCCCCATGGCTGAAGAGACCAACAACCCTATGATGAGCATGTTGCAAAAAATTGAACATACCAGAAAGCGCTATTTTCCTGGTATCTGCGTAGCGGTTACCATTGGTATCGCCGCCAGTTTCCTATCGCAACAATATGGCGCCCCAGCCATGCTAATGGCGCTATTACTCGGGCTAGCCTTCAACTTTCTAAGTCAGGAAGTTAACTGTCTACCGGGGTTAGAATTCTCCGCTAAAACAGTACTGCGCCTCGGCGTCGCTATGCTCGGGTTACGCATCACCTTCAGTGATGTACTCACCTTGGGCTGGGCTCCATTGCTAATGGTGTGCACATCTGTGGTGCTAACCATAGGCTTTGGCATAGTGATGGCGCGTATGCTGGGGTTTTCTTCAGCTTTTGGTACCCTCACTGGCGGATCGGTTGCTATTTGTGGCGCCTCGGCAGCCATGGCCATCAGCAGCGTACTTGAACAAGATGAACAAACTAAGCGTAACACCCTCTTCACGGTGATCAGCGTCACGACCCTTAGTACACTGGCGATGATTTTTTATCCGATGATCAGCACTAGCCTAGATCTGACTCCTCAAGAAGCGGGCCTATTTATTGGTGCCACCATTCATGATGTGGCTCAGGTGGTGGGTGCCGGCTACAGTATGTCGAGTGAAGTGGGTGATCTCAGTACTTTCGTCAAACTGTTGCGTGTCGCTATGCTCGTGCCGATCGTTATGGCCATTGGTATTGTTATTCGCCGAGCAGCTCGTCAACGCGGAGAAAGCGGCGACGGTAAAGGGGTCGCGATTCCCGGTTTTCTACTCGGATTTGTCGCACTCTTTATCCTCAACAGTCTAAACTGGATCCCTGCAGCCATCAGTCAACCGCTAGCCGGCAGCTCCTCTTGGTTGCTGCTAACCGCCATTGCCGCTCTCGGCGTACGTACTCAGCTAAAAGACATTCTCTCGGTTGGCTGGAAACCTGTACTGTTGGTGGTATTAGAAACTCTGTTTATCGCCGGCCTCGTTATAGCTTATATTCTGCTCAGTAAGTAAAGAGCATCAAATATCGGACACTATTTAAAACGGCGACCTCAGGGTCGCCGTTTTATTGTCTTAATCTATCGGAAGGTAGTGGCACTCAAAGAAAGCGTTTTGCCTTCCAGTGAACTTTTTTCCGCCAGGTTAATTATATTAAGCCCGTCCAATGCATCTTGCATCTCCACCGGCAAGGGGCCCTCACCACGAATAGCCTGCGCTGTAGCCTGATAGAAATGACGATAACCACCAATTTCCGATTCAATCACTTGAGCATCATCATCGGAATAAAAAATACCATAATCGTCTTCCGCCTCTTTGGCCAGATAAGGCGAGTCCGGCACTATGCCATTTTGCAAACGCTCTTCTTGCGGATCAAAGCCACGCTTTATATAACAACCTAGCTCGCCTTGCAGCTTAAAGCGCAAAGTAGGCCCTGGATGATAAGGGCTGGAGTGTAATACCACTTCTTTATCAGAGTAATGCAGCTGCACATGAAAATAATCGGTTACTTCGGAACCTGGTCGCATAGATAAACAACGCGCGGTAACCGACTGAGGCTTGCCAAACAGCACCAGTACCTGATCAACCAAATGCCCACCCAAATCAAACCAAGCACCCGCACCCACTCCCGGCTGCTCGGCTCTTACTCTAGGTCGAAAGCGATCAAAGTGAGACTCAAAGCCATGAATGGGGCCAAGTGTTCCCGCTTTCAGCAAGGCTTGTAAGGTCACAAAGTCGCTGTCCCAACGGCGATTATGAAACGGGATCAAACAGAGTTTATTGCACTCGGCCAAGCGCATGAGCTCGGCTCCTTGATGTAACTGGGTTACCGTTGGGTTTTCCATTACCACATGCAATCCCATACTCAGCGCCTTGCGCCCCAGCTCATAATGCACTTCGTTGGGTGCAGTAATCACCACCAACTCTGCGCCTGATTCAGCCAACATTTGGTCGACATCGGTGTATACCGTGACCTCAGGCCAATCTTGTGCCGCCTTTTCTGGCTTAGAAGTACTAATTGCGACCAGTTCAAAATCCGACAGGCTATCTATAAATGGCAGGTGAAAAATACTGGCGGACTGGCCGTAGCCTATAATGGCGGTTTTAATCATAATTAACCTCGTTAAAAGTAATGCTTTATATCCATATAGCGAGACCGAATATGCTCGATCAACAGCTTTATTTTACGGGGTGGCTGGCGACTATAAGGGTAAACAGCATAAATACCCAATACCTTACCAACCTGATGGGGTAGCAGCTCAACTAAATTGCCTGACTGAAGATCCGGATATACCAAACAACGCGGCACATAGGCCAGACCATAGCCAGCCAACATAGCCTTACGTAAGGCGACGGCATTGTCGGTAGAAAAATTACCAGCCACCCGCAACGGATAAATTTTGTCGTGCTGGGTAAACAGCCATTCGCGCGCTCCGCTTTCCTGATAACTGTAGATAAGACAATTATGCTGTAATAAATCATCTGGAATCTGTGGCTTACCATGACGACTAATATACTGAGGTGCAGCACAAATGGTCCAATGCGAGTCGATAATGTGACGCGCAATCAGATTAGAGTCCTCTAAGTGCCCTGTACGAATCACCAGGTCATAGCCTTCTTTAATCTGATCTACGAAACGATTATCCAACGACATATCGACTGAGATAGTCGGATGCAGATCACAAAACTCAGCGACAGCCTCGGCCAGTAGCAACTCGCCAGAAATAGTGGGTACCGACATTCGAATCTGTCCCTGAAGTGTCTGACTAAAGCCAGTAACTGCATCAAATGCATCCTTCGATGCTTGCTGTACTAACAGTGCTTGCTGGTACAGCACGCGGCCGGACTCGCTGAGCGTCAAGCGCCGTGTAGTACGGTGGATAAGCGTAGTGCCTAGTACTTTTTCTAAGCGGGCAATACGTTTGCTTACCACCGAATTAGTCAGTCCGTTAACTTCAGCCGCCTTGCTGAAAGAACCCAACTCAATCACTTGGGCAAATAGCACGAGATCATCCGTTTTCGGCATAATTCATCCATATTTGGAAACAGTGAGTTTCTTTACGTCTATATATTCAGAAAAAACAACAGCATAGTGTTACATACTGTTAACACCCTATCTGTTTCTACTCTCACGCAGTAGGGTGGCTTTGATTACTCGTAATCATCTTACCAAGGAAGGAACACTATGCTTAATAATTCTCTGCTAGCATTACTGGCTTTTACGCCTATTTTGCTCGCTGCTGTTCTACTAGTCGGCCTGCAGTGGCCAGCCAAACGCGCCATGCCACTGGCATTTATCTTAACCGTACTGGTTGCTCTGTTTGCTTGGGATATGACGGTAACACGCGTGATCGCCTCCAGCTTACAAGGGTTGGTGGTATCCGTCTCTTTACTGTGGATTATCTTTGGCGCCATTCTCCTGCTCAACACCTTGAAACATACCGGGGCCATCACCAGTATCCGTAATGGCTTTACCGCCATCTCGCCGGATCGACGTATTCAAGCCATTATTGTGGCTTGGTGCTTTGGCTGTTTCATCGAAGGTGCTTCAGGGTTTGGTACTCCCGCGGCCGTAGCGGCTCCGCTAATGGTTGCCTTAGGCTTTCCGGCACTAGCCGCTGTATTAATGGGCATGATGATTCAAAGCACCCCCGTCTCCTTTGGTGCGGTGGGCACGCCCATAGTCGTTGGTGTCACTTCTGGTGTGGATAGTAACGCTATCGGCAATACCTTAGCCGCGAACGGTTCAAGCTGGGAAGCTTACCTGCAAACGGTAACCAACTATGTGTCTGTGACTCACGCCATTATTGGCATCTTCATGCCACTGTTCATGTCCGTTATGCTAACGCGATTCTTCGGCAAGAATAAAAGCTGGAAGGAAGGACTAAATATACTGCCATTCGCTATTTTTGCCGGTTTAGCCTTTACCATTCCTTACGCCATCACCGGTATGCTGCTGGGACCTGAATTCCCTTCTCTAATCGGCGGCTTGGTCTCACTGGCTATTGTGGTACCCGCAGCGCGTAAGGGTTTCTTAGTACCCAAAACTGTTTTCGATTTTCCTGAAGAGAAAAACTGGCCTAAAGAGTGGTTAGGTTCGTTAGTTATCAACATCGATGATCTAAAGAAAAAACCTATCAGCCTAGCCTTAGCTTGGTTCCCCTACTTACTACTGCCCATTTTATTGGTATTAAGCCGAACCAGTGACAGCTTCAAAGGATTACTCACCAGTTGGAGTATGGCCTTTAACAATATTCTGGGTGAGGCCGGCGTTAGCGCCAGCATTCAACCTTTGTATCTGCCTGGTGGCATTCTGGTTATGGTTTCTTTGGTTGCGGTACTTACGCAAACCCGCTCACTCCGAGACATAGTGCCAGCAATCAATGAGTCTTCTCGTACGCTTATTGGTGCGGGTTTCGTACTGATGTTTACCGTGCCCATGGTTCGTATCTTTATTAACTCAGGCGTTAACGAAGCGGATATTGTCAGCATGCCGGTAATGACAGCCCGGGTAGCCGCAGACTTAGTCGGAGACTTCTTTCCTGCCATTAGTGGCGTTATAGGTGCGTTAGGGGCCTTTATTGCCGGCTCAAATACCGTCTCCAACATGATGTTCTCGCAGTTTCAGTTTGAGGTTGCCCAAACGCTGAGTGTATCTACCGCCATGATGGTTGCGCTGCAAGCTGTTGGTGCCGCCGCCGGTAACATGATAGCAATCCATAACGTGGTTGCCGCGTCGGCCACCGTCGGCTTACTCGGTCGTGAAGGTACGACCTTACGTAAAACGGCATTGCCTACCCTCTACTACCTGATATTCACAGCCATCATCGGCATGCTTGCCATTTATTGGTTGGGTGTTTCAGATCCCTTATTGAAATTGTCTTAAGTGATATCACCTACGGGTGAGTAAGAAACTAATAATACAAAAGCGAGGTGCCTATCAATAGGTCCTCGCTTTTAAGCAACTATTTGAAGTCGTATTATTGAAAGGAATTACCTTATGTCGTCTGCTATTCGTATTTATCCAGCTAAGCCTAAAAAGGTATATGTCTATGCCACGTGTTTGATAGACATGTTCTCCCCCCAAAGTGGGTTAGATGCCATGAAGCTGCTGGAGCTAGCTGGCGTCGAGATTATTTATGTTCCCAAACAAACCTGCTGCGGTCAGCCAGCCTATTCCTCCGGCTATGAAGATGATGCAAAGACTATTGCCCTAAGCCAGATGGCTCTTTTTTCTGAGCCTTGGCCCGTGGTCGTGTTGTCCGGATCTTGCGGCGGCATGATGCACCATCACTACCGGCGGCTATTTGCTGACAGTGAGCACGAGCAATCAGTCAATCAGTTTTGTGAACGGGTATTTGAATTAACTGAATTTCTGGTACAAGTCTGTCGTATTAAGCTAGATGACCAAGGCCCAGCTACTTCGGTGGTGTTGCATACCTCATGTGCCGCCCGTCGAGAAATGAAAGTACACATTACCGGTCGTCAACTGCTAGGCCAGCTGAGCCAAGTCGAGCTGCGCGAACAGCCCTACGAAAGTGAGTGCTGTGGTTTTGGCGGTACTTTTTCGGTAAGACACCCCGCCATCAGCGAAGCCATGGTGCAGGACAAAACCCAGTATTTAACCGGTACTAACGCCGACCAATTAATTAGTGCTGACTGGGGCTGTTTACTCAATATTAATGGTGCTCTGGAATATCAGGGAAAAGGTCTACAAGGCACACATTTGGCCACTTTCTTGTTGAATCGGTTGGAGGGATCAAATGCACAATAAACCGCAACTATTTCACCCACAAGCCAAGGCCGCACTCGCCGATCCTGAGCTACGCGCTAACTTCCGTGGCGCCATGGATTATCTACGAGATAAGCGCCAAAGTGTCTTTAACGATCCCCATGAAGAAAGCGCTATTCGTGACCGTTCAGAGGCGATTCGCCAACGCTGCCTGAGTAAGCTACCAACGTTACTAGAACAGCTAGAAACCAAGTGTATCGCCAACGGTATTCGCGTGCACTGGGCCGAAAATGTCGAACAAGCCAACGCACTCTTTGCAGACATTATTCAATCCCATGGCGGCACGCTGGCGGTAAAAGGTAAGTCGATGGTGAGCGAAGAGATAGAGCTCAATCACGCCATGAAAAAAGTAGGCATCGACTGCCTAGAAAGCGACATGGGTGAGTATATTGTACAGTTGGGCGACGAAACGCCATCGCACATCATCATGCCGGCTATTCATAAGAACAAGCAACAGGTAGCTCAGCTGTTTACCGAGCACGTACCCGGCTTTAAACATACGCTGGACGTAGACTCGTTAATTCAAACCGGGCGCAATGTATTGCGCGAAAAATTTCGCAGTGCCCATATCGGGATCTCAGGCGTGAACTTCGCGGTGGCCGAAACCGGCACCTTGTGCCTAGTAGAGAACGAGGGCAATGGCCGCATGTGTACGACCGTGCCCGATGTGCATATTGCTATCACCGGCATCGAAAAAGTAGTGGAATTTTTAGCCGATGTACCGCCGCTGTTTAGCGCCCTCACCCGATCAGCAACGGGTCAAACCATTACTACTTACTTCAATATGATCAGTGGACCACGTAAAAATGGCGAGCTGGATGGTCCCAAAGAGGTCCATTTAGTATTGCTCGATAATGGTCGTAGTCAGGCTTTCGCCGACGAAGAAATGCGTAAGACTCTGCAGTGCATTCGTTGCGGTGCCTGTATGAACCACTGCCCTGTTTATACTCGGGTTGGCGGCCATGCTTACGGAACGGTTTATCCGGGCCCCATTGGCCAGATAATCTCGCCGCACATGATGGGATTGGAAGCCACTCAAGATCTTCCTACCGCCTCTAGTCTATGCGGCGCCTGCGGTGAGGTGTGTCCAGTGCGGATCCCCATTCCTGAAATGTTGCTGCGACTGCGGCGAGAAGCGAAACAAGATCCACGCCCAGGAGTGCCGGCACTACGTGGCCAAGGAGCGGCTAAAAGTAATCTAGAAGCCTTTGCTTGGCGCAGCTTTGGCCTTGTTGCCCGCTACCCGGCCTTATACCGAATGAGCAGTTGGTGTGCCACCCGCCTGCGTGGCTTGATCCCCAGCAAGCTAGGTCCCTGGACCCGTTGTCGTACCGCCCCCAAGCCCGCAGCCAAAACCTTGCGCGAGCTGATGGCCAAGAGGAATAAATAATGTCGACCGCCCGTAACGCTATTCTCAATCGACTTCGCCAAGCAAAGGTACAACCGCTGCCCGTTAACGATCCTAACTACCCTATTTGGGAGGTGGCTGACCAAGATACCATGCTCACTAGATTGATCGACTTGCTGCAACAAAATCATGCCGACGTATATACGCTGAAACATGCTGAGCTTATTACTACGCTGCAAAGTCAGATCAATAAGCTGAAACTAAAGCGCATCGCTACCGGCACCGGCGGAGACTTCCATACTGAGATAACTCAAGCTTTGGTCGGCCATAGCGAACAACTGCCTTTCGATAAACCGCTGGAACGCTGGAAAGACGAGCTATTCAACCAAATAGATGCCGGTATCACCGCATGCCATGGCGCGATTGCGGCCACTGGCACTTTAGTCGTTTGGCCCTCGGTGTCAGAACCGCGCACCTTGTCGTTGGTTCCCCCGTGTCATATTGCGATCCTCAAGGCGTCGACGCTACATACCAATCTGCCGGCCATGATGAAGGAACAAGGTTGGGCTAATGATATGCCCACTAATCTGCTGCTGATCTCTGGCCCCTCAAAGACTGCCGATATCCAGCAAACCTTGGCCTATGGCGCCCACGGCCCCAAACAGCTAGTGGTGCTAATTTTGGAGGACCGCTGATGGAACACCACTATCACCAGCTGGTTACTGAGCTACAGCTGTTTTTACCAGATAATCGCATCATCACCGATTCGGCACTCTGTCTTGCTTACGGCACCGATGCTAGCTTTTATCGACTACTCCCCAAGATGGTCTTGCGACTAGCCAGTACGGCTGAAGTGATACGGGTACTACAATTATGTAGCCAGCACGCGATACACTGTACCTTTCGCGCTGCTGGCACCAGCCTATCTGGACAAGCTATTTCGGACTCCGTGCTTATCACTCTCACCGATGATTGGCGCCAACATGAAATTAGCGATCAAGGTAAAAAAATAAGCCTACAGCCTGGTGTTCTCGGCGCCGATGCCAACAAATATCTGGCGCCCTTCGGCCGTAAAATAGGCCCGGACCCTGCGTCCATCAACAGCTGTAAAATTGGTGGTATAGCCGCTAACAATGCGTCCGGTATGTGCTGCGGCACGGCGCAAAACTCTTATCGCACCTTGGCAGGAATGAGCTTAGTACTGGCCGATGGCACTTATCTCGACACTCGAGACAAGTTAAGTAAGGCGCAATTCGCCGAGCAACAGCCCAGCTTACTGGCCGGTCTGCGACAACTGCACGAAGATGTTATCAATAACGAAGCCCTAAGCGATCGCATTCGTCATAAGTATCGGCTGAAAAACACTACCGGCTATAGTCTAAACGCCCTACTCGATTTTGCCGACCCCTTCGATATGCTGACTCATCTAATGATTGGCTCAGAAGGTACCCTCGGTTTCATTAATGAAATTAGCTACCACACAGTTCCCGATCATGCATTTAAGGCGTCTTGCCTGCTGGTGTATCCCGATATAGAAACGACCTGTTTAGCAGTCACCGAACTCGCCAACACGTCTGTTGCCGCCGTTGAACTAATGGATGGCCGAGCCTTGCGATCTATCGCAGATCACGCCGGCATGCCAGACTTTATTAAGACACTGGACTTAGAAGCTGCTGCTCTTTTGATAGAAGTACACGGCGAAAGTGAAACCCAATTACAGCACAGCTGTGACCAAGCCATGGCTGTGATCAGTACGTTTAGGCAGCTTAATCAAGTACCTTTTACTCAAGATAAAAAGGTGTGTGCCAACCTATGGGCCATGCGTAAAGGTATGTTTCCTGCGGTAGGCGCAGTGCGTGAAATAGGCACTACCGTGGTCATTGAAGATGTAGCGTTTCACGTGGAACATCTTGCTGCTGCGGTGCGTAAACTAACTGAACTATTCGAGCTCTTTGGCTATAACGAAGCCATTATCTTCGGCCATGCCTTAGCCGGTAACTTACACTTTGTATTCACTCAGGGCTTTGATAGCCAAGCCGAACGTGATCGTTACGGACATTTTATGACCGCCGTCACTCAGCTAGTGGCGGTGGAGTATCAGGGGTCGTTAAAAGCCGAGCACGGCACCGGTCGCAACATGGCGCCTTTTGTGGAGCTGGAATGGGGAGAAGATGGCTATCAGCTAGTAAAACGCATTAAAGCATTATTTGATCCTAATGGTATTCTCAACCCCGGCGTGATCGTGAATGCCGACCCAAAAGCTCATCTTAGCCACCTGAAACCCTTGCCAGCCGCCGACGCCTTAGTTGATAAGTGTATCGAGTGTGGTTTTTGTGAAGTCGTTTGCCCATCGAAAAACCTAAGCTTAACGCCCCGCCAGCGCATCGTGCTGTACCGTGAATTACAACGGCGACAGACCAATAACGAAGTTATAGATGACAGCTTACAGCAGATATTTGAGTATCAAGGTATTGATACCTGCGCGGCGACCGGTTTGTGTGAACAACGCTGCCCAGTTGGTATTAACACCGGTGACTTGGTACGCAAACTGCGCACGGCTCGTTATCAGAAGTTTCAGCCTATTGCTCGCTGGAGCGCAGCGCACTTTGCCGGCACCACCAAAGCGGTAGCCATTGGGCTGAATGCAGCTAACCTGAGTCGTCAATTACTAGGTAAAAAAAGTATTGCGAGTTTAAATAAAGGACTACGTAAGATCAGCCATAATAAGGTTCCCTTGTGGCTGCCTGAACTACCAGCGGCCAATCCACATCGACTGCCTGATCTAAAGAAAGAGTTACCTAAGCCGAAATCGAAGCGGTCTGAGAGTCTGCAAGCAACTAGAAACAAGGTGGTCTACTTTCCTTCGTGCGCGAGCCGTACTCTGGGCCAATCGCCAAATGCCCAAGACAGTCGATCTCTTACTGAAGTAACTCAAGCGGTGCTAGAAAAAGCCGGTTTCGATGTGGTACTGCCTCATGAGTTAACGAGCTTATGTTGCGGTATGCCCTATCAAAGCAAAGGGTTGTTCGATATCGCTAGCAGCAAAGTCCAGGAGTTAGAAGCTCGTTTATGGCAAGCCTCAGAGCAAGGTCGTTGGCCAATACTAATGGATACCAGCCCTTGCGCTAAGTTGAGTCAAGATAGTTTCACGCTACCGCTCACCATTTTTGAACCTGTCACCTTTGTATTAGAGCACGCGTTAGAACGATTAACGATACAACCCGTACCAGAGACGGTGATGCTGCATATTACCTGCAGCAGCCAGCGTATGGGTCTGGCTGATAAAATGTTACATCTAGCACAACGTTGCGCGACTAAAGTCGTGGTGCCGGAGCATATCTCCTGCTGTGGCTTTGCCGGTGACAAAGGCTTTACCCTACCCGAGCTCAACGCCTCTGCACTGGCTACCTTGAAGCAACAAGTACCTAACGGTTGCACTAGAGGCATAAGCAACAGCCGCACCTGTGAGCTGGGCCTCAGCCATCACAGTGGCATCAACTACGAGTCCATTCTCTACTTAGTAGATGAAGCCAGCCGATAAGATGCCATGCTGCCCGCCATCGTGTGGGCAGTAAATTTTTGCCTTCCACCAATGACCGCTTCTAAAATGGCTATATCCTTCTCTTACAGACATCAATATGACCAAGCTCACCACTACCAAACCAACCAAAAAAACACCCGGTGATCAGTTTCAGTTACTCTGGGAAAAGATAGACAAACAGAAGACCCGCTTGGCAAGCCAGGAAAAACGAGTTCACAAGATAGTGGATCGCTTCAATTCCGAGATACTGCCTCTGGAGCGAGAGCAGGCCAGAACCCAGTATCAACTGATCGAGCGGCTATTGACCTTTTTCTCCCGTAAATCCCTGACCGAGTGGCAAAGGGACGATCTGTTCCGCTGGATACAGGAAGAGCTGGGTATGCTGTCTACCAATCCCTTTATCGAAGATGGGCTGAACCCATCCGAATTACTCATCCGTGCCGAAGAGCTGCTTAAGCAATTCTATCCCCAGCCCGAGGCAGCCGCGCTATCGCAGTCCGAACGTGAGGATATAAAAGGTGATATATACCGGGAACTAGGTCTGGAGATAAACGATGAGGAAGTTGAACTATTCCTGAACAGCCCGGCCGTATTTATGCAGCGGATGCTGGAGAAAGAACAGGCAGACGACCTGGACTGGCCAGAAGAAGACGATGAAAAACAGGACGACCACTTTGATGCCGAAGACGCCAAACCCGTCGATGGCCAGGCGGTAGGCAAGGCTCTAATTCATCGACTTTACAAGCAGCTGGCAAAACGGTTACATCCAGATTTGGAACAGGAGGCCTCCCTGAAGACCGTCAGGCATGAGCAAATGCAGCAACTTCTGGAAGCCAGAACAGAAAATGATATTTACACCCTGATCGAACTGCACCGACAGCACTGCGATACCGATGCTATCGGTCAGCTGAAGAAGCGGGATCTGGACGACATCAATGAACTGTTACGCCGGCAGTTGCGCGATATGGAACGGCAATATGAACAGACCTTCATGAATAACAGCATGGAGTCGACTATTTGGAACCGCTTCCGGAATGTAGGCAGAATATCCACCGACCAAAACTTCGCGGAACACACCAAGGCGCTCAAGGCTGATATCAAGAGTAACATCAACCTGCTCAAGCAGCTGAAAACGCTGAAAGACCTGAAACAACTTCTGGAAGACAGAGTCTACGGATAATCAAACCGTGAGTCGTGAGGAGAAAGGTGTATCACACCGAATTTACAGGCTTGGGGTTTCCTCCTCACTCCTCACACTTTACTCCTCACTATAAGGTCACATCTGTCAGCGGCACGCAGCAGCAGGTTAATATCATGCCGGCTTCTTGTTCTGCTGCTGATAACGCCGGAGCTTGCGGTTGATCCACTTCGCCCGCAAGCAGCTGCTGCTTACAGCTACCACAAATACCAGCCCGGCAAGACCAAGGTAACGTCATGCCTTGTTGTTCTGCTTGAGTCAGTAAGTCCTGTTGGTTATTACCAGTAAAGCTACGATCACCTATTTGGATATTCACGGCCAGTGTTTCACGTGAAACACTGGCGCTTTGCGGACTAGCAAAATACTCTTGCTGCAGGCGAGATACTGGTAACCCCAGCACCAATAACCAGCTTCGAGCTTGCTGCATAAAACCGGCCGGACCACAGAGATAGGTTTGCCGCTCTTGCAACCAAGTAATAGCCGCCAAGTGCGCTAAGGTAATCCGACCGCTCTCGCCTTTTTCATCTTGGGTTAGTACAAACTCTAACGTTAGACCCTGATACTTAACAGCCAATTGCTGTAGCTCCTCGGCTGCAGGTATATCCGCTGCTGTTCGGCAAACATGAATAAACAACACATCATTTAACTGCTGTCGGTCAGCGAGTGTACGCACCATAGATAGCATGGGTGTCATGCCGGAGCCAGCCGACAACAACAAATAACGATCAGCCGACTGCAATACAAAATCTCCCGCGGGCGCATGGGCTAGCAGCCTATTACCTACCTGAAAGTGTTTAGCCAACCATGGGGAAACCAAACCATCAGGTTGGCATTTTACGCTAATAGCATAACGGTCAGCTCGAGTCGGGCTAGAACTCAGGGTGTAATAACGCACATAACGAGTGCCATCTATATCTACGGCGATCGGTAGGTGTTGCCCCGCTTGATAGTCGGCCAGCGGTTTGCCGTCGGTGGCGGCTAGCCAGTAGGTTTCTATATCAGGTGTAAGGGCCTCGCGGCCAACACATACTAAGGCTCTTCGCTTAGGCGCGGTGTCGGGATACATAGCGGCGGCCGCATACTCCAACACTTCGACTTCATCATCTAACCTGATGTGACCTTCATTAAGTGCAATCAGATTTTGACCGAAATAAACTTCCCCATCTGCAGCTCGTCGATAACGTAATAAGGTCGCTAACGGTTCTTTGATGGCATTAAAATGCTCTGTTCCTGGTTCGATGGTGGTCATCACACAGCGGCTACAGGGCTTAGCTACTAAAAATTCAACCTCACCGATACGAATATGCCGCCAACCGTCTTCCTCAAAAGCTCGGCTGTCTGCTACAACTATGTTGGTGCGAAACTGGGACATCTGCAGCTGCGCATCCGCTCTTAGATTAAGATCGCCCAGCGAGGCTTCTGAGATCAGTAATAAAGGATAGCCATCGGCAAAGCTCACCGCCGTGTTTAAGCTTTTACGATAGCGTTGCGAGTGTTCACCTAACCAGACCAGCTGTAATGGCTCACCCAATATCTGGCTGAACCAGGCATCATATTCAGGATGAGTACTTAACGCGATAAAGTCATCGTCCCATACCGTGGTGGTAATAGGTTGTTGTAGAAACACAGAGTGACGCACCGCGAGCGCCCCATCGCCATAACGAAGATCTAGGCCTCCCGCGACTATGGTGACTTGAATACTTTGTAAACGAGGATGAGTACGAGCTGTAACAAAACGACCATCGGGTTTGGCTAACATATAGCGGCGGTCACCTAAGATCCCCTCACGGGTAACAAAGGCCTCATTTGAAGATATTCCTGCCGCCGATTTAAGCGGGTATATATTCAACTGCGTGATCACCGCCATATATTTCATCCTTTTATTCATTAAACGTTTACAACCTCTGTACAGAGGTTAATGTTTGTTTACTAAGAGAAGCTATAAGCCTTACGCCATACGCCATACGTTAAAGGCTAACACTGTCTTTCTTTACGAACAGCGTACGGCGTAAAGCGTGGCTCGAAGAGCTTCACCTTTTTCTCAATCTAACAGGAACAATCATGACTATTGAACGCCAGCAGGTTGCTAAACGTATGAGTCGCATCGTCAAGCATAATGGCATCGTCTATTTGTGTGGCCAAGTGTGTAAAGATGCCAGCAAGGATATTACCGAACAAACGGTCACCATGTTGGATAAAGTGGATGAGTTATTGTTAAGCGCAGGCTCCAGCCGTGAACATATGTTATCTGCCACTATATATCTGAAAACTATGGCAGATTTTGCTGGTATGAATGCGGTATGGGATGCTTGGGTACCCGAAGGGCAGTCACCGGCACGTGCCTGTGTAGAAGCCGCCATGGCGCGCCCTGAACTGCTGGTAGAAATTTCAGTAACTGCCGTTGAACGTGAAGCGTAAAACGAAAACAACGCTGTACGCCATACGCTGTCCGTTAAAAACAAACTGAATGCCAAGCGTGATGCAAAAAAATAAAAGCCCCGAACCTAACGGTTCGGGGCTTTTTCTACATGATTAACGAGTTCAGCCTTCGGCGTAATGCGAGAGCAAGCGTTCGCCTACAAAGGCATGTTCCTTAACGTATCGCGTACAGCGTATAACGTACCGCTTTCTTACACTACGCCCTGCTCTATCATGGCATCTGCTACTTTACGGAAACCAGCAATATTCGCGCCTAGTACCAAGTTGTGTGGTTCGCCAAACTCAGCAGCGGTTTCGCTAGCATTCAGATAAATGTTCTTCATGATAACTTTCAGCTTCTCGTCTACTTCTTCGAAGCTCCAGTGCTGCATGCTCGCATTCTGTGCCATTTCTAACTGACTAGTGGCAACACCACCTGCATTGGCCGCTTTGCCTGGTCCATAGTGGATTTTAGCAGCCAAGAATACTTCTACTGCATCTTGAGTTGAAGGCATGTTGGCACCTTCAGATACGCCCATACAGCCATTAGCAACTAATACCTTGGCATCGGCTTCGCTCAGTTCGTTCTGCGTTGCACATGGAAATGCCAATTGAGCAGAAGGTAAACGCCATACTGCATTGCCGTCTTCAGGGTATTCAGCGATCGGAATAAACTTGGCATCGGGATGTGCATTCAAATATTCGTCCAAGCGAACCTTGCGTACTTCTTTCAGCTCTTTCAGGGTATCAAGATTAATACCTGACTCGTGGTATATAGTACCACTTGAGTCTGAGCAGCTTACTGGAATAGCACCCAGTTGATACAGCTTCTCTATGGTGTAAATAGCCACGTTACCGGCACCAGATACCAAGCAACGCTTGCCTGTCAGACTGTCACCCTTGTCTTCCAACATATACTGAGCAAAGTAAACACAGCCGTAGCCGGTTGCTTCTTTACGCACCAAGGAACCGCCCCACAACAAGCTCTTACCGGTGAATACACCGTCATAGTTACCAGTTAAACGCTTGTATTGACCAAACATATAACCAATTTCACGTGCGCCCACGCCTATGTCTCCGGCGGGTACATCTTTGGTGGGGCCAATGTGGCGATACAATTCATTGATGAAAGACTGACAAAAACGCATGATTTCGCCATCAGATTTACCTTTAGGATCGAAGTTAGCACCGCCTTTGCCGCCGCCAATTGGCAGACCGGTTAATGCGTTTTTGAAGATTTGTTCGAAGCCGAGGAATTTGATGATGCTAGCGTTGACGCTGGGGTGGAAGCGAAGGCCACCTTTATAAGGACCTAATGCCGAGTTGAATTCGATACGGTAACCCTTGTTAACCTGTATCTTGCCTTGGTCATCTACCCAAGGAACACGAAACATCAATTGGCGCTCAGGCTCAACAATGCGTTCGATAATGGAGTTCAACTGATACTGCTCATTCGTTTCAAGGATGGGCTGTAACGATTCAAGCACCTCCTCTACAGCCTGATAGAATTCAGCTTGCGCTGGGCTGGTTTTCTTGAGTTTGGTGATGGTGTTATGAATATACGTCACGATATCTTCCTTGTTATTTTTGTACAAATTTCGTCGGGATACTGATTGAGGCCCACTTCTATTGAAATATGGATACGGCAGCTGGTCAATCCCATATGCAAAGAAAAACAGAATATTTATGCATTATTACCGCTGAATACCCAGTGATTCGCTTATACAGAGACCTTTTTGTACTGCCTGTACTTAACCTTATCTGCCCTAACTTCTACATCTTACACCGACTAAGGCCGCAGATGATGCTAAAATCGCCACTTTTATTGTACCAAGGAACAGTATGAGTCACTTTATCCTCTTGGTGGGTTCAACTTTAGGCTCTGCAGAAGATCTTGCTGATGAGCTAGCTGAGATCCTACAAAAAAATGGTCATCACGCAGTTATTCACACTTCTCCCCAGCTTGATCACATTTTGATCAAGCCTGAACACACCTTATTATTAGTCTGCTCTACTCATGGCGCAGGCGAGCTTCCCGATAATATTCAGCCATTTCATCAGCAACTCATTCAGCAACAGCCAAATCTCTCTAAACTTAACTATTTAGCGGTCGGTTTAGGTGATTCAGCTTATGATACCTTCTGCAACGCCATACACACCTTGGATCATCAGCTAACAGCTCTAGGGGCAACGCGAGTTGCTAAATTGTTAACTATAGATGTGAGCTTGCAAGATCCTCCTGAAGAGATCGCTAAAAAATGGCTCGATCACTGGCTATCTAGTGATTAGATCTCTTTATTCTCTTCTCTATTGTAGATCCAACTTACGTTGGATCTCTTACATGATAAAATTCCTTCCACCAAGTTATCAACAGATCTAGCGCGCCGCTCTACACCCCCAGCCCCCTCATAAAAAAACAGCTATGTGCATAACCATGGTTAGATCCAGTGATTAACCTATAGTTATCCTCTTAATTAAATAACTCACCCCTACCCCCTGTGCATAAGTAGGCTAGTTACCCACGGGTACAAAGGGATCTACCTAAAGGTTGTACACAGTTATCGATCGTACTTAAGCTTATGATCTTAAAGATCAAAAAGTGGTTATTAACAGAAAGATCGATCACTAGTAGTAGTCATAATAGAAGATCCCTTAAGAGATCTTAGATCTATTAAGGGCAGCAAGGATCCTCTCGATCGCATTTCCATCCTAACGATAAAACAGCTAAAATGATCGTCGTTCAGGATCCTTAAACCGTTAGTCTCAAGAGTATCTGTTATGCACTATGAAGAATTGTTTGACGTCATTGTTGTTGGTGGTGGCCATGCCGGCACAGAAGCAGCAGCTGCTGCTGCTCGTATGGGGGCAAACACGCTATTATTAACCCATAACATCGATACTTTGGGACAAATGTCATGCAACCCGGCCATTGGTGGGATCGGTAAAGGCCATCTGGTAAAAGAGATCGATGCCTTAGGCGGGATCATGGCCATGGCAGCCGATAACGCGGGGATCCAGTTTAGAACCTTGAATGCATCGAAAGGGCCAGCCGTTAGAGCGACTAGAGCACAAGCAGATCGTCAGCTCTATCGACAAGCAGTTAGAACCCGTTTAGAAAATCAGCCTAATTTAAAGATCTTCCAACAATCCTGCGATGATCTGATCCTTGAAGGCGATACCGTGGTGGGTGTGATCACCCAAACCGGCCTCCGATTTCGTGCTAAAACCGTAGTGCTAACCGTAGGCACTTTCCTGAATGGCTTGATCCACATTGGCATGGATAATTACAAAGGCGGTCGAGCAGGTGATCCACCGTCGGTCGCCTTAGCTCAGCGATTGCGTGAACTTCCTTTGCGTACTGACCGATTAAAAACCGGTACACCACCGAGAATTGATGCTAACAGCGTTGATTTTTCTAAGATGCAAGCACAGCCTGGTGATAATCCGACCCCAGTATTTTCATTTATTGGCAGTCGTGCAGATCAACCCAAGCAGGTCCCTTGCTACATCACACATACCAATGAAAAAACCCATGATATTATCCGTAAAAACTTAGATCGTAGCCCCATGTATGGCGGAGTGATCGACGGGATCGGCCCGCGCTACTGCCCGTCGATCGAAGATAAGATCATGCGGTTTGCCGATAAGACCTCTCATCAGATCTTCGTTGAGCCTGAAGGCTTGACGAGCACAGAGCTGTATCCCAATGGTATATCCACCAGTCTGCCCTATGATGTGCAGTTGGCGCTCGTGCGTTCGATCAATGGTTTTGAGCAAGCACATATCATGCGGCCCGGTTATGCCATTGAATACGATTATTTCGATCCTAGAGATTTAAAGATCAACATGGAAAACAAGTGTTTGCATAACTTGTTTTTCGCCGGCCAAATTAACGGCACTACCGGTTACGAAGAAGCCGCTGCTCAAGGTTTGCTGGCCGGACTAAATGCTGCACTAAGAGCGTTTGGCAAAGAGGAATGGTCTGCTCGTCGCGATCAAGCCTACATGGGCGTGATGATGGATGATTTATCCACCCTAGGCACTAAAGAACCTTATCGGATGTTTACTAGCCGCGCTGAATATCGCTTGCTGTTGCGTGAAGATAACGCCGATCTTCGTCTTACCGAAGCGGGCCGTGAATTGGGCCTGGTTGACGATCATCGCTGGGCTTTGTTCTGCGATAAGATGGAGCAGATTACTCAAGAGACCCAGCGTCTACGAGATAATTGGATAAGCCCTACTCATGAAGTGGCTGCAAACGTAAATGAATTATTAAAATCACCGTTAAGCAAAGAACATACCTTCGAAGAATTGTTACGTCGGCCCGAGCTAGATTACAAAAAGTTGATGTCAATTGAGGGCATAGGCCCAGGTATCGAACATGAGCAAGCCGCCGAGCAGGTAGAGATTCAGGTTAAATACGCCGGTTATATCGAGCGACAAAAAGGTGAAATCCAAAAGCATTTGCGTAACGAGCATACTCGTTTGCCACTGGAGCTAGATTATAACGAAGTGCCTAGTTTGTCTCATGAGGTTATTATCAAGCTCAACCAGGCAAAACCAGAAACACTAGGCATGGCATCGCGTATTCCGGGTGTGACACCGGCGGCGATTTCTATATTACTAGTGCACTTAAAAAAGCGTGGTTTACTGCGTAAGTCAGCATAAGAGTGATGATGAAAGAACAATTGAAAAGCACCCTAGAGCGCTTGCTTGCTCAAACAGAATTGAGCGTTTCAGACCAACAGCGTGATCAGTTAGTCACCCTAGTCACCTTGCTCGATAAATGGAACAAGGCCTTTAATTTAACCTCGGTGCGTGATCCTCAAGCCATGGTGGGTCGTCATATTGTGGATAGTTTAGTGGTTAGCCCTTATTTGAAGGGCACCCACTTTATTGATGTAGGTACCGGCCCAGGCTTACCTGGTTTACCACTGGCGATCGTTAATCCCGATAAGCAGTTTGTGCTACTCGACAGCTTAGGCAAACGTATTCGTTTTATTCGTATGGTTATTCATCAGCTAGGCCTCACTAACGTGATTGCAGTAGAAAGCCGTGTTGAGGCTTATCAGCCTGAGCAGAAGTTTGACGGTGTGTTAAGTCGAGCCTTTGCTTCGCTGGATGACATGGTAAGCTGGTGCGCTCATCTGCTCGGCCCTAATGGCCAATTTCTGGCATTAAAAGGACAATATCCGGAGCAGGAGTTACAATCATTGCCTGCTCACTTGGCACTCGATCAGGTTTATCCTTTAACCGTGCCCGAGCAGGACGGAGACCGCCACTTGGTGGTCATCAAACTAGCCAGCCAGTAGAGGTATCCGGTGGGAAAAGTCATTGCCATTGCCAATCAGAAAGGGGGCGTGGGTAAAACCACGACCTGTGTCAATTTGGCAGCATCCATGGCCGCAACTAAGCGCAAGGTATTGGTAATCGACTTGGATCCTCAAGGCAATGCCACCATGGCGAGCGGTATCGACAAATATCAGTTGGCGAATACCGCTTACGAGCTACTGGTAGACCAAGTACCTATCGATCAGGTGATAGAGCGTGAAACCAGTGGTGGTTATGACTTAATTGCCGGTAATGGCGACGTGACCGCAGCTGAAATCAAACTGATGGAAGTGTTTGCCCGCGAAACTCGACTGCGTACAGCGCTGGCTCCGGTACGTGATTATTATGATTATATATTTATCGACTGCCCCCCTTCCCTCAACTTGCTTACCGTCAATGCAATGTCGGCCGCCGACTCAGTATTGGTGCCGATGCAGTGTGAATATTTTGCTCTTGAAGGGTTAACTGCGCTTGTGGATACCATTAGCAAGCTAGCGGCGGTAGTGAATGCTGATCTTAAAATAGAAGGCATCTTGCGAACGATGTACGATCATCGAAATAGACTGTCTAATGATGTGTCCGATCAGCTTAAATCACATTTTGGTGATAAAGTGTATCGCACTGTGATACCGCGAAACGTGCGATTGGCCGAGGCTCCCAGTTTTGGTCAGCCTGCCATGTATTACGATAAGTCCTCCTTGGGTGCCAAAGCTTATCTAGCACTGGCTGGGGAAATATTACGCCGAGAAGAACTGGCTGTGGACTCTAAAGAATCTTCGGAACTCATCATATGAACATGAAACGACGCGGTTTGGGTAAAGGGTTAGATGCGCTACTCAGTACCAGCTCGGCCGCTAATCTGCGTCAGCATCAGGCCGACACACACTCGCAGCCGGGTGCCAATGGCGAACTGCAAACGCTGACCTTAAATGAGCTACAGCCAGGTAAATATCAGCCGCGCCGTGATATGTCTCAGGTTGCACTAGAAGAGCTAGCGACATCCATTCGCCAACAAGGCATTATCCAGCCAATAGTGGTACGCCCACTCGCGGATGGCGGCTATGAAATATTGGCTGGCGAGCGCCGTTGGCGTGCGGCACGCATTGCAGGTTTAAGTCAAATACCCTGTTTGATCAAGAATGTGGCCGACCAAGAAGCCATGGCAATTGGCTTGATCGAAAATATTCAGCGTGAAGATCTTAACGTTATCGAAGAGTCACGCGCGCTGTCACGCCTGATTGAAGAGTTCGGCTTTACGCACTTATCCGTGGCCGAGGCCGTGGGGAAGAGCCGCAGTAGCGTATCTAACTTACTGCGTTTGGCTCAGCTTAACGATGAAGTGAAGCAATTAGTGGAGCATGGTTCGCTAGAAATGGGCCATGCCCGTGCCTTATTGGCCATAATCGGTGAGCAACAGACCGAGTTAGCCCGCTTGGTTGCCCAAAAAGGCCTCACGGTTCGCGAAACTGAAAAATTAGTGAAACAAACACTTGCGCCTAAAAAGGCGGCGCTGGAGCAGCCCAGATCCTTGCTTATGAGCCAACTTGAGCAAGAAATGGGTGCTAAACTGGGCGCAAAAGTAGAAATTAAATCGACTCACAAAGATAAAGGTAAGTTGGTTATATCTTATAACTCATTGAATGAATTAGATAAAATAAGTCATTTCTTTGGCATTAACGACGAGCCTGAAGAGTAGATAACAAAAACACGCAATGAGGTTTACTCGTGGTAAATGCTCGGAAAAACCGAAGTTAACCTATAAAAATAACAGGTTACTGTAATTGCATTTACGCGGGGCACGGGTATAATTTGACCTGATTTTTTAGGGCTTAGCTGACAACACCTTGGTGTGGCCAATAAGCCCTTAACTGTATCAGGAGTTCTTGTGGAGCAAATGAAGCCGCACCTTAGCGACAAGCAAATGGCGCTGGTGATTTTGTCTGGACAATTACTCTTGGTAGTGGCTGTCGGCACGCTGTTTTTTTATATGCAGAGTGAGATTGCCGCTCGTTCCGCCCTGATAGGGGGCGGAATCTACTGGGTTCCCCAATGTCTGTTTAGCGTGCGAGTCTTGGCGTTTAACGCCAAGCATGCTACGCCTGATAGCGTAATGGCGGACTTTTACAGCGGGGCTGGGATTAAGTTTGGCAGCACTATCTTGTTGTTTGTGATAGCGCTCAAGTTTATGGAAGTGCTTCATGCACCTCTGTTTACGGCTTACGCCCTAGCATTGCTGATGCAGTGGATTCTTTCGTTCACTCTCAACAACCGTTACTAGGAAAACACATGGCTGCAACAGGAGATGTCTTAACTTCCCAAGGTTATATCTCTCACCATCTGACGCATTTACAGGTTGGTTCGGGTTTTTGGGCGTTAAATATCGATTCTTTGCTTGTTTCCGTTGTCCTGGGAATACTGTTCTTGTGGTTATTCCATAGTGTTGCAACTCGTGCAACCAGTGGTGTACCCGGCAAGTTACAATGTGCAGTTGAGTTGTTAGTGGGCTTTGTAGATGGTGCCGTTAAAGACGTCTTCCATGGTAAAAGTAAGTTAGTGGCCCCGTTGGCGCTAACCATTTTTGTCTGGGTTTTCTTGATGAACGCAATGGACTTACTACCAGTCGACTTAATACCTTATGGCGCACAATTGTTAGGTGTTCCTTACCTGAGGGTTGTTCCTTCCGCCGATGTTAACATCACCATGTCCATGGCATTTGGTGTGTTCTTTTTGATTATTTACTTCAGTATCAAAGAGAAAGGCGTGTCTGGCTTTGTTAAAGAGCTGACATTGCAACCACTGAATCATTGGACCTTGATCCCTGTTAACTTGGTGCTTGAGACCGTATCGCTAATCGCTAAGCCTATTTCGCTAGGTTTGCGACTGTTCGGTAACATGTATGCTGGTGAGATGATTTTCATCTTGATTGCCGGTTTACTACCGTGGTGGTCTCAATGGGCTCTTAATGTGCCTTGGGCGATTTTCCATATTTTGATAATCACCTTGCAGGCTTTCATCTTCATGATCTTGTCCGTTGTTTACTTATCAATGGCGTCTGAAGAACATTAATAACAAAAGATAACAATATTTTAACAAGCAGTCGTTTAAACCGCTAATAATTGGAGAATAAAAAATGGAAATGATCTACATCGCTGCCGCCGTTATGCTGGGCTTCGCTGCAATTGCTGCTTCTATCGGTATTTCTATGCTAGGTGGTAAGTTCATGGAAAGTGCTGCTCGCCAGCCTGACATGCTGCCAGCTCTGCGTACTAACTTCTTTATCGTAGTTGGCCTGGTTGACGCAATCCCAATGATTACTGTTGGTATGGCTTTGTACCTGATTTTCGCCGTTGCTGCTTAATGCCACGGTTTATCAATCAGTCTGCTAACTATTTTAAAGGAGAGTTGCGATGAATATGAACGCAACAATCCTCGGTCAAACGATCGCCTTTATCATCTTCGTTTGGTTTTGCATGAAGTTTGTATGGCCACCACTGATGGGTGCCATCGAAAGTCGTCAGAAAGAAATCGCCGAAGGTTTATCTTCAGCGGAGCGTGCCAAGAAAGATTTGGCATTGGCGCAAGATCATGCAACTGAACAGTTGAAAGAAGCCAAGCTGCAGTCTGCTCACATTGTTGAGCTGGCTAACAAGCGCAAGGCCCAGATCGTCGAGGATGCTACACGTGAAGCTCAGGCTGAACGTGAAAAAATTCTGACACAGGCTCAGGCTGAAGTTGAAGCCGAACGCAACCGTGTCAAAGAGGAACTGCGCAAGCAGGTTGCTGCTCTTGCCTTGGTAGGTGCAGAAAGAATCCTCGAGCGTCAAATTGATGCCGCTGCTAATAGCGACATTTTAGAGAAAGTAGTAGCTGAACTGTAAGGGACATAGAGCTATGGAAATGAAAACCATTGCTCGCCCCTATGCCAAAGCAGCTTTCGATTTTGCCGTTGAGAAAAAAGCGGTTGATAACTGGTTAATAATGCTGGGTTTTGCTGCGCAAGTGGCAACTGACAAGCAAGTTGAAGACCTTATCAACAGCAATCTGAACGCGGAAAAGATGGCCGACGTGTTTTTGGCTGTCTGTGGCGAACAGCTCGATGAGCAAGGTCAGAACCTGATAAAGGTGATGGCCGTAAACGGACGCTTGAGTGTGTTGCCTGCAGTGGTTCTAGAATTTGCCGCAATGAAGGCAGATCTGGACCGGGTAGTTGAAGCTAATGTAGTTTCTGCCGCCAAACTGACTAAGCAACAAATGGCCAAGATTCAAGCCTCACTTGAAAAGCGCCTAGAGCGCAAAGTGAAGCTGAATTGCAGTGTCGATAAAAAATTGATGGCCGGCATTATTATCCAAGCCGGTGACTTAGTAATCGACGGAAGTGTTCGGGGCAGGCTGTCCCGCTTGGCTGAAACGCTGCAATCTTGATTGGGGAATAGAGCATGCAACTGAATTCAACTGAAATTGCCGAGCTGATTAAACAGCGTATTGAGCAATTCAACGTTGTCAGTGAAGCACGAAACGAAGGTACTATCGTCTCTGTAAGTGACGGTATTATCCGTGTTCACGGTCTTGCTGATATCATGCAAGGTGAAATGATTGAACTGCCAGGCGGACTTTACGCCTTGGCATTAAACTTAGAGCGCGACTCTGTTGGTGCCGTGGTTATGGGTCCGTATACGGATCTTGCCGAAGGCATGAAAGTACGCTCTACCGGCCGTATCCTGGAAGTTCCAGTAGGTCGTAATCTATTGGGTCGTGTGGTTAACACCTTGGGTGAGCCAATCGACGGTAAAGGCGCCATTGTTGCCGATACCTTTTCACCAGTAGAAATGATTGCACCGGGTGTAATCGACCGTCAATCGGTTGATGAGCCGCTGCAAACTGGCTATAAAGCTGTTGATGCCATGATCCCAGTGGGTCGTGGTCAGCGTGAGCTGATCATCGGTGACCGTCAGGTAGGTAAAACTGCCTTGGCCATTGATGCCATCATCAACCAGAAAGACTCTGGCGTTAAATGTGTGTACGTGGCCATCGGCCAAAAAGCGTCCACCATCTCTAACGTAGTACGCAAGCTGGAAGAGCATGGCGCACTGGCCAACACTATCGTAGTAGTGGCTTCTGCTTCTGAGTCTGCAGCACTGCAGTACTTGGCGCCTTACTCCGGTTGTGCCATGGGTGAATTCTTCCGTGACCGCGGTGAAGATGCACTGATCGTATACGATGACCTGTCTAAACAGGCTGTTGCTTACCGTCAGATTTCTTTGCTGTTACGTCGACCGCCAGGTCGTGAAGCTTACCCAGGTGACGTTTTCTACTTGCACTCCCGTCTACTAGAGCGCGCATCACGTGTTTCTATCGACTACGTAGAAAAGTTCACCAATGGTGAAGTGAAAGGCAAGACCGGTTCTTTGACCGCTCTGCCAATCATCGAAACCCAGGCTGGTGACGTATCAGCGTTTGTACCAACTAACGTGATTTCGATCACCGATGGTCAGATTTTCTTGACTACTGAACTGTTCAACTCAGGCATTCGTCCAGCAGTTGATCCGGGTATCTCTGTATCCCGAGTTGGTGGTGCTGCACAGACCAAACTTATCAAGAAAGTGTCTGGTGGTATTCGTACCGCTTTGGCTCAGTACCGTGAATTAGCAGCATTTGCTCAATTTTCTTCTGACCTAGATGAAGCCACGCGCAAGCAGCTGAATCACGGCCAGAAAGTAACCGAGCTGATGAAGCAAAAGCAATACCGCCCTATGTCTGTTGCAGAACAGGGTTTGGTGCTGTTTGCCGCTGAAAACGGTTATTTGGACGATGTTGAGCTAAACCTCATCACTACGTTCGAAGCTGCCCTGCTCGCTTATGCCAGTTCAGAACATGCTGCCACTATGGCAGATATCAACGAGAAAGCGGATTACAACAAAGACGTTGTTGCCCAGCTTACTGCGTTGCTGGATAGCTTCAAGGCTACCCAGTCCTGGTAACCATGTGGCAGCGTTTGCTGCCACCTGAATTGGAGAAGCGACATGGCCGGCGCAAAAGAAATACGTAGCAAGATCGGGAGTGTCAAAAACACTCAGAAGATCACCAGCGCTATGGAGATGGTGGCCGCCTCGAAAATGCGCAGAGCGCAGGAACGAATGGTCCACAGCCGCCCATACGCTGAAACCATACGCAAGGTGATCGGTAACGTCGCGCAAGGGAACTTGGAATACAAGCATCCCTATATGGACGACCGTGAGGTTAAGCGCGTTGGTTTTATCATTATCTCAACCGATCGGGGCCTGTGTGGTGGCCTGAACACTAACCTGTTCAAACAAGCCCTCACCGACATGAAAGCATGGTCCGATAAAGGCGCAGAGATTGATTTAGGCCTAATCGGTAGCAAGGCGGTCGGCTTTTTTAAACGCTATGGCGGTAAAGTAATTGCCTCAAAGAGCGGCTTGGGTGATAACCCATCGCTGGCTGAGCTAATTGGCTCCGTTACCGTGATGCTTGAAGCATACAACACGGGTGAGATAGACAAACTGTATTTGGTGTACAACAAGTTTGAAAACACCATGGTTCAGACACCCACGATCGATCAACTGTTGCCCTTACCCGCAGCGGAAGAAAGTGTTGCCACCCACAGCTGGGATTATCTCTATGAGCCAGATCCTAAGTCATTATTAGACAAGCTACTGGTGCGCTTTGTGGAAGCACAAGTGTATCAGGGTGTGGTAGAAAACCTCGCCAGTGAGCAGGCTGCACGTATGGTGGCAATGAAAGCCGCTACCGACAACGCCGGTGACATGATCGACGAGTTGCAATTGGTGTATAACAAAGCCCGTCAGGCTGCGATTACCCAAGAGCTGAGCGAGATTGTGGCAGGGGCCGGTGCCGTATAAAGGCAAGGGTATTCAAAGGTTTAGAGGATTCGACATGAGTAAGGGTATCATAGTCCAAATCATCGGCGCCGTAGTAGACGTGGAATTCCCGCAAGATGCGGTTCCTCGCGTATATGAAGCGCTGAAGATCACGACGGAAGGCCAAAACCAGGGCATAGTTCTGGAAGTGCAGCAGCAAATTGGCGGTGGCGTTGTACGCTGTATCGTTATGGGTTCCTCCGACGGCTTACGCCGCGGTCTGGAAACCGAGCGCACCAACAACCCAATCAAAGTGCCAGTAGGTGTTTCGACTCTGGGTCGTATCATGGACGTGCTGGGTAACCCTATCGATGAGAAGGGTCCTATCGGCGAAGAAGAGCGCTGGTCTATCCATCGTACTGCTCCTACCTACGAAGAGCAGTCAAACAGCTCTGAGTTGTTGGAAACCGGTATCAAGGTTATCGACTTGGTTTGTCCGTTCGCCAAAGGCGGTAAAGTCGGTCTGTTCGGTGGTGCCGGTGTTGGTAAAACCGTAAACATGATGGAGCTTATCCGTAACATCGCCATCGAGCACAGTGGTTTCTCTGTGTTTGCCGGTGTAGGTGAGCGTACTCGTGAAGGTAACGATTTCTATCACGAAATGACCGATTCTAACGTTATCGATAAGGTATCGTTGGTATACGGCCAGATGAACGAGCCACCAGGAAACCGTCTGCGCGTAGCACTGACTGGTTTGACTATGGCTGAAAAGTTCCGTGACGAAGGTCGTGACGTACTGTTCTTCGTAGATAACATCTACCGTTATACCTTGGCAGGTACTGAAGTATCTGCACTGCTGGGCCGTATGCCTTCTGCAGTAGGTTATCAGCCAACACTGGCTGAAGAGATGGGTATTCTGCAAGAGCGTATCACTTCAACCAAGACCGGTTCTATCACGTCTGTGCAGGCGGTATACGTACCTGCGGATGACTTGACTGACCCGTCACCAGCGACCACGTTTGCTCACTTAGATGCAACCGTAGTACTGAGCCGTCAGATTGCCGCTCTGGGTATCTACCCAGCCGTTGATCCACTGGACTCTACCAGCCGTCAGTTGGACCCACAGGTAGTAGGCGAAGAACATTACGCCGTTGCCCGTGGCGTGCAAACTGTACTGCAGCGCTATAAAGAGCTGAAAGACATCATCGCCATCTTAGGTATGGATGAGTTGTCTGAAGACGATAAGCAAACGGTATCTCGTGCACGTAAAATCGAGCGTTTCTTGTCTCAGCCTTTCTTCGTGGCCGAAGTCTTTACCGGTGCTCCTGGTAAGTATGTATCACTGAAAGATACCATTAGTGGTTTTAAAGGTATTTTAGACGGTGACTACGACTCGTTGCCAGAGCAGGCGTTCTACATGGTTGGTTCTATCGACGAAGCGGTCGAGAAAGCCAAGAAACTGTAAGCCTCGAAGGAGAACCTGATGGCCGATTTTAACTTTCATCTAGACATTGTCAGTGCCGAAGAGTCTTTGTACTCTGGTTCTGTTAGTGCGGTGACAGTTTCCGGCTCTGAGGGTGAATTGGGGATCCGTTACGGACATGCCCCCTTGTTGACGTCGATTCGTCCAGGCTTAATACAATATATGACTAAGTCTGGTCAACAAGAAGTTCTGTATGTTTCTGGCGGTATGCTGGAAGTGCAGAACAGCAGTGTCAAAGTATTAGCCGACACTGCTATTCGCGCCGAAGATCTGGATAAAGCCAAGGCCGAAGAAGCCAAACGGTCGGCAGAAGCTAAGTTGCATAGTTCCTCTCCGGATGTGAACTATGCCGAAGCGGCCGCCGATCTGGCTCGCGCTGTGGCAAAACTGCGCGTGTTGCAGTTGCTGAAAAGATAACGTGCGTTATTAATCGCGCGTAAAAAGCGACCTTAGGGTCGCTTTTTTTTTATAAAAAAATCAAAATGGCTGTAATAAAGGTAAAGAGTGAAGTGTAAAGGGTGAAGAGATACCAGAATGACAGGTTTGGGTCAGGCACTTCCCCTTTACTCTTCACCGTTAACGCTTCACATAAAATATTAACGGGAAATCTAATGACAACACAGGCTGTGATCTTAGCTGCGGGTAAAGGCACCCGCATGCGTTCTTCTTTACCTAAGGTGCTGCATCCGGTGGCGAATCGCCCCATGGTGAGTCATGTAATTGCGGCTGCACAAGCCTGCGCGGTCGATGGCATTCATTTAGTGTATGGCCATGGCGCCGAGCAACTAAAAGCGCGCATTACTAACGCAGATTTAAGCTGGGTGCATCAGGCTGAACAGCTAGGTACTGGCCATGCGGTTGCTGTGGCGCTACCTGAAATTGCCGATAACGATAATGTATTAGTATTATATGGCGATACGCCGTTATTACAGCCAGATACCTTACAGGCCCTGTTGGCAGCTAAGCCTATCGGCGGTGTAGGGCTGTTAACGGTAAAGTTAGCTAACCCCAGCGGTTATGGCCGTATCGTGCGTGAAAACGGTAAGGTGGTGGGTATTGTCGAGCAAAAAGATGCCAACCCCGAGCAGTTAGCTATTAATGAAGTGAACACTGGAGTGCTGGTCGCCGAAGCAGGTTTATTGAAGCGCTGGTTAGGCGCCTTAAACAACAATAATGCCCAAGGTGAATATTACCTGACGGACATTTTTGCCATGGCCCATGCGGATGGTTGCGAGATTGCCACCGTGCACCCAGCCAGCACCGCAGAAGTGGAAGGCGCCAACGACCGGGTACAGCTAGCGAGTTTAGAACGCGCCTATCAAAAAATGCAGGCCGAGCGCTTGATGCGAGATGGCGTGACCTTGCTGGATCCGGCTCGCTTCGATTTGCGTGGCGAGCTTACCGTAGGTGAAGAAGTCACCATCGATGTAAATGTGATCATCGAAGGTAAGGTAACTTTAGGTAATCGCGTGGTTATTGGTGCCGGTGCCATTCTTAAAGACTGCGTGATTGGTGATGATGCGGTTGTTAAGCCCTACTCCATTATCGAGCAAGCCGAATTAGGGTGCGCCAGCTCTGCCGGCCCCTTCGCGCGTTTACGCCCAGGTGCGGTACTGGGCGAAGATGCCCATGTGGGTAACTTCGTAGAGATCAAGAAAACCCGTTTAGGTAAAGGCTCTAAGGCCGGTCACTTAAGCTACTTAGGTGATGCCGAGATTGGCGACGGTGTGAATATTGGTGCCGGTACCATTACCTGTAACTACGATGGTGTGAACAAGTTTCAAACTATCATTGAAGACGGCGTGTTCGTCGGTTCAGACACGCAGTTAGTAGCGCCGGTACGCATCGGTAAAAACGCTACCCTAGGCGCGGGTAGTACAGTGACTAAAGACGTCGCCGCCGAAGAACTGGTGATCACCCGCGTACCCCAGCGTCATATCAAGAACTGGCCACGACCAACCAAGAAAAAGCCGTAAGCGATAAGCTGTCAGCTGTAAGTCAAACACAAACAAACGCGGCGGTGAATTTCACAGCCGCGTTTTTAATTGCGCCGACAACTCCGATGCTAAGGAAGAGGCTATCCAGTTGCCTCTGAGCACTGAGTGGATTTGTGACTAACAAACAGACTCGATGTCGCACTTACTCCAAGTGCCCGATGATCACATCCATCAGCTCGTTGGTGATGTCGGTTTGGCGCACGTAGTTTAGCTCGCCTTTTACTTCTTCTAAGCGCTCGTCTACCGATTGCTCGGCTTGTTGCATTAGCGCCAGCCTGGCGGCATTTTCGGTGACCATGGCTTCGGCGGCGGCGCCAAAGATACTGGCAAACAGATAATTGCGCAGCAGCGCCGACAATAAAGTGTCTGGCGGCAAATTGTAATCGGGTAAGGATCGCGAATCCCAGCGTTTAGGCCTAGCTAATAAGCTGGGATCTAACGGCAATAAAGCCTGTATATGCGGATCGCGCAGATGATGCTCGGCACGTTGGGTAAAGGCTAAGCCGACTGCCGTGCTATTGACGGTAGAGCTATGTAAGCCCTGAGCCTGACTAAAGGCTTCGATGCGGGTCACCAGCTCGGTGGCTAACCGACCAATGCCATCGGCGGAAGCCGGCGGCAGTAGTACGGCCTCGGGAATTAAGCCCAGTGCTTGTAAGGCATCGTTCATTTGCGCACCCACGCACAATAAGGTTAGCGGCTGCGGCTTATGTTTAAGGACTGGCTCATGTTTAAGCTCAAGGCCAAGCGCATATTGATGCACCTGTTCGGCAAGCAGTTCATTATAGCTGCCACATAAGCCGTGATCCGAACCAAATACCACCAACAGTTGCTGGCGAATTTGCGCCCTTTCGGTTTGCAAAGGGGCTATTTGTAATGGTCCGGTGCGATAGGCGAAGGCAGCAAAGCCTTGCTCTAAGGTGTGGCGATATTCGGCAATGGCCTGCGCCGCTTGCTCGTAGGGGCTGGCATTAATCGCCGACAGCGTTTTCATGGTGTGCACTATGCCGCGAATACTGGTCAGGGTAGCCTGTTGTCGAGTGAGGAATTCCAGCGTCTGCGCCATTATTCACTCCTTGTCTGGCTGTTTGGCTGGTCTTTACCTGTGACTGTCGCCGCTGTACCAATCGGCTCATTACTCTCAATCAGCATCTTTTCAATTACGGCGCGGGCCATGACCAGGATCTCTTGCTGATAGTGTTCGTCGAGGGCTTGATTGGCCTCCACGCGTTGCGCCACCTCCGGTAGTTGTTGCAATGCCGCCCTGCGTACTTGCTGCATGGCGGCACTGGCGACAGTTTCACTTAAGCTATCAAATACCCCGGCCATGGCAGAAATTAGCACGGCTAATTGCTCTAGCACCGATTGCGGATCGCGCTCCGCTTGGCGTAAGGAATTGCGCACTGCCGTGCCACGAGTGAGGCGCGCCTTGGTTGCATCATCTAAGCGGGTACCAAAGCGAGCAAAGTCTTCTAGCTCTTCAAACTGCGACAGCGTCACCCGTAAGTTGCCAGCCACGCCTCTTAATGCCGGCCCTTGAGCCTTGCCGCCGACCCGCGACACAGATAAGCCCAAATCCACCGCCGGAAACTGGTTTTTACGTACTAAGCGCGGCGAGAGATAGATTTGACCATCGGTAATAGAGATAAGGTTAGTGGGGATATAAGCCGATAAGTTTTCGGCTTGGGTTTCCACCACCGGCAAGGCGGTAATGGAGCCACCGCCAGCTTCTTGGGTAAATTGTCCGGCGCGTTCTAACAATCGAGCATGCACATAGAAGATATCGCCAGGAAAGGCTTCACGGCCCGGTGGCCGTCTTAGCAACAATGATAACTCCCGATAAGCCCGGGCATGGTGAGTCATATCATCGAAGATGATCAGTACGTCTTGGCCCTGATTACAAAAGTGCTCGGCCATAGTCATGGCCGCATAAGGTGCGATATAAGCCAGGCCCGGAGCCTCTTCATCACCGGCTGCCATCACGATACTGCGCGCCAGCATATTGCCGTGCTCAAGAGCACGGATCACCCGCGCCACCGCATCGCCGCGTTGGCCGATGGCACAATAAATACAGACCACATCCGTATTAGCCTGATTAAGAATGGCATCCACGGCTAATGAGGTTTTACCGGTTTGGCGATCGCCAATAATTAGCTGGCGCTGGCCTAGTCCTATCGGAATGGCGGCATCGATAGCAGTCATGCCACTGGCTAAGGGCCGCGCGATTGCCGAACGGCTTAAAATCCCCGGCGCTGGCGCTTCTATAGGCTGTATTAAGGTAGTAGCAATGGTGCCTAAGCCGTCTTTGGGGCGGCCCATGGCATCCACCACTCGGCCTAACAAGGCACTGCCCACCGGCACACTCACTACTTTGCGCGTGCGGCGCACTGGTTCGCCTAAACGGATCTGCTCGGAAGGGCCTAATAAGATCACGCCTAAGCGGTCGGGCTCAAGATCCAGCACTATGCCCAGCACACCACAGTCAAACAGCAAGAGTTCGTCTGCCAGTGCGCGCGCCAATCCAGAGACGATAGCGATGCCATCGCCCACTTCGCTCACCTTGCCCACCTCGGTGATCACCGGTGCTGGCGTGGGCACGTCGGCCAAGCTATCGAGCCAGTGAGCAAACTGCGCATCATGCTCTTTGCTAGATAAGTGGCCAGATACGGTGTCAGGTAAGTTGTTAGTTAAAGTATCTGATTTATTCATGGCGTTTACTTAACTGGTTTTCCAGTTCATCGGTGTAGCTATCCAGCGTCCAAGCCACTTGAGCGCCGCCTACTCGCAGTATTAAACCGGCTGCTTGTTCGGCATCAGTCATAAAACTTAAGCTCAGTTGCGGCAATAATGGTTGCAGATCACTGCGCAACTGCGCTTGGTCATTCAAGCTCAACGGCTCACGAGTGCAGGCTATCGCTTGGTCTGTATCGCCGGCCGCCTCAATTAAGTCACTGGCCAAAGGCACCAGCCGCTTGCCCACGTGGCGTACGATGGCCGCTTCCAGACTTTCATCTGCCAAGTCATGCAAAGCCTTGCGAGTGAGCGTTAACAGCGCTTGCTCACCATTACGCTGCAATTGTTGGCTAAACTTTGCGCGCTCGGCACTCAAAAAACGTTGCCAGTCTTGTTGTTCCTGCTCAAGCTTGGCGCGAGCCTCGCTTAATAAGGCATCCCGTTGCGCCTTGGTATTATTTAGCGCATCAGTAACCAATAGCTCTTTATGCTCATGCAACTGAGTTTGCTGCATTTTATATTGCGCGGCTTCTGCCTTGGCTTGTTGCTCGGCAATGCCCGCTTCGGCCATACGTTTGGCAATCTCGTCTTCTCGCGCATCTATACCATCGAGAATAGGTCGATAAAGAAAGCGCTTTAGCAGCCAGACTAACAGTAAAAAATTAGCCATTTGCGCCAATACGGTAATCCAATCAATGGACATATTATTACCTTATCAATGAAAGAATTAGCCGCCTGTGGTCACGCGTACCGCATCCCAAAACGGGTTGGCAAAAATCAAAATCATGGCCACCACGAAACAATAAATGGCAGTAGATTCAATCATTGCTAAGCTCACAAACAAGGTGCGCGATAAGGTAGGTGCGGCATCCGGTTGTTGAGCGATGGCGGCAATGGCCGACGCCGCAGCACGGCCTTCACCCAGTGCGGGTCCAATGGAGCCAATGGCCACTGTAATACCGGCGGTAAAGATAGAAACACAAGCAATGGCAATAATAGCGATATCTGTCATAAGGATTCCTGTTGCTGAGGTTTGGTTGATTCTTCAGTTGCAGCTGCAATGTAAACGGTCGCCAAAATGGCAAAAATATACGCTTGAATAAGTCCGGTCAGTAAGCCCAACATATCCATTAGTACCGGAAAGAAAAACGGCGCTATGCTGAGCAAAATAGCCACTATTACGCCGCCACTCATGACGTTGCCATAAAGACGCACCGCCAATGAGATACCACGGGAAAATTCGCCGATGATATTAAACGGCAGCATCACGATAGAGGGCTGGATAAAGGTTTTCAGATAGTGCTTAACGCCATTGCTGGCAATACCGAATAGCGGCACTGCCAACAACACCGACAGCGATAACGCCATAGTGGTGGATAAAGACGAGGTTGGTGGCATAAAGCCTGGTATTACCGTCAGTAAATTAGAGGCGGCAATAAATAAGAATAAGCTGCCGGCAAAGTACAACACGTGGCGCGCCGACTTTAAGCTGATCTCTTCAATCTGGCCTTGAATGGTTTTTACTATCAGCTCTAATAAGGTACGCCAGCGATTGGGCGGCACATCGGGTCGTAAGTTACGGGTAACCAACCAAGATGCGACTACCAACAGCGCCATCACCAACCAAGTATTGACGATAGTGGCATTCACCGCCCAACTGCCGAGGGTGAAAATAAGCGTATCATCCGGTGTCATTTGCATAAGATTGTCCTTCGCATCAATTACTGCCTCGCATCTAGAGTTCCTTTATCTGTGCTTGCCGCCAAGATGGCGCGTCGAGCGCGACGTATCGACACTGCGCGCACTACAAAAAAGGCCAATACATAACCGAACAAGGGCCATAAGCTGGCGCTCACTGCCGCCAACGCAAAACCCACACCCAATAACAACGCCATGCGTAATACAAAGCTCATTAATAAGGTGCGGGAGGGGTGCGGTGCGTCAAGTGCCTGAGTGATGCCATAATTTAGGCCCCAAAAAAAGCTCGCGCTTACCGCTATACCCAGTGCTAAACCCAGTATTAACTCCAGCGCTATGCCCAGCTCCAATAGTGGCCAGTTCGCTATCATCATGGCTGATCCTTAGGTGACTTTTGGTGTTGTTTGCTGTCTTCTTTATTAATCCAATTCCAAGCGATAATGCCGCCGATCATAATGCCACCCAAGATCAGCGCCATCGGCCAAGAAAAAGACTGCGGCGCGATCTTATCTAACCACACGCCTAAAAAGGCGCCGCCCACCGTGGGCACGGCGATAGACCAGCCAATAATGCCGAAGGTACTAAAGCCGTGTAATGGGCTGACGCTTTTAGTGCTGCGCGCCTGTTGAGTGCGCTGTGCACTGCGGCGCATGGCCTCGGCAGCCTTATCCGCTGCTTTTTTAGGGTTACTCATCATTCGTTACTCATCGCTGGTTGCATACACTGCCTACTCATAAAGAAGGTTTTCGCAAGTCACCGAAACGACGCACGATATTGGCTTCTAAGCGTGACAAAGCAGAGCGCGCTACCCTTTCCTCTTCATCCACCGCAAAGAAGTGAGTATTCACTAAGTCATTAATGGCTGATAGTGACTCCCCTTGTAGCCCACGCTGAATGGCGACATGCACCTGCTGGTCTTTCTTTATTAAGATGCCTTCATCGACGGCGAAAAAGAGTTCGCTACCGGTTTCATCGGTGACAATCAGTATCGAGGGCACCAAGGCGGTGACAAAGTCGGTATGGTTAACCAATAGTGTAAAGGCGCCGTTGTGAGCGGTGGCAAACACCTTACGGGCAGTGCCGGAAAATAAGGCGCGGGTAGGCAGGCGCAGCTCAACCTGCAGTAGCTTGGCTTTTGTTTGACTGGATGACTGCGCGCCCTGCTCTTTCACCTGTTGAGTCATGCTCACACCTCCTGCTCTTGCTTTATTTCTTGCTTCGGCTTTTGCTCCGCTCCTTGCTCCAACCCTGCCGGTTTCAAGTCGGCCAGTGAGCCAATCATGTAGTAGTCCATTTCATTATCGTCGAACTGGGTTTGGTTTAAGATGGTTTCACAGCCCGCTAAAGTATCGCTAATTGAGACCCGCTTACCGCCCGTACCGGTAAAGGACCCGGTAGTAAAGAAAGGCTGAGTTAAGAACCGCTCTAGGCGACGGGCTCTGGCTACCACGGCGCGGTCTTGGGCGGATAGCTCTTCCATGCCCAACATGGCAATAATATCGCGCAGTTCTTCGTATTCCGCCAAGGTGCGGCGCACATCACGGGCAATATCGTAATGGCGCTGGCCCACTACCGCAGGCGTGAGCATCACAGACGCAGATGCCAGTGGATCTACCGCCGGATATAAGCCTTCACTGGCGCGTTTACGAGACAACACCACGGAAGCCGAAAGATGCGAGAAAATATGGGCGGCGGCTGGATCGGTAAAGTCATCCGCTGGCACATACACCGCCTGAATAGAGGTAATGGCCGCTTTATTGGTAGAGGTAATACGCTCTTGCAAGGATGCCAACTCGGTAGCCAAGGTCGGCTGGTAACCCACGCGCGAGGGCATGCGGCCTAATAAACCGGACACTTCAGAGCCCGCTTGCACAAAGCGAAACACATTATCGATCAGCAGCAGTACGTCTTGTTGTTGCACGTCACGAAAGTACTCAGCCATAGTGAGTGCCGACTTACCCACCAAGAAGCGCACTCCTGGCGCTTCATTCATCTGGCCAAACAGCATCACGGTTTTATCGCGCACCCCGGCCTCGCCCATTTCACGATATAACTCTTCTGCTTCTCGTGAACGCTCGCCAATGCCGCAAAACAGACTCACTCCTTGATAATGCTGCACCGTATTATTAATCAGTTCGGTAATTAATACGGTTTTTCCGACGCCGGCGCCGCCAAAGAGCCCGGTTTTACCGCCGCGCTCGATGGGCGATAGCAAGTCGATGGCTTTAATGCCGGTTTCTAAAATTTCACTGTGCACCACCCGATCCGCTAAAGGCGGGGGATCTTGATGAATTGAACGTCGCTCGGCGTCTTCAATAGCGGGTTTATTATCGATGGGTTCACCAAATACATTCAGCATGCGGCCTAATACCACATCCCCCACCGGCACCTGAATCGGCGCACCCGTGGCCACTACGGGCATCCCTAAACCTAAGCCTTGCACGCTGCTTAATGACATACAGCGCACTACGCCGTTATCAAGCAATGATGCCACTTCCATGGGAATTTTTTCTGTAGAGTCATCGCCGGCATACAGCAAGTCATGAATACGAGGTGCAATATTAGCAAAGCGCACATCCACTACGCCGCCACGAATTTTGATGACTTGGCCGCTGTTAGCTTGTGTGAGATTGGCTTGCGCTAGCTCAGACTGTGCTGAGCTTGGTGGCGAATGAGATGTGCTTAAAACCGACATTATAATGGCCTTCTTAAACATCCAACTGCTTAATTAAATTAGGTAAAATCCTAAGTTAGGAATGTGAGTATAGCGTAAATTAGGAATTTATAATTTACGCCAGATCATGAATCACTCCATCTTATTTGGCTCAGAGTCTAGGCTGGCTTACAGTGCCTTAGTCCGTATCTTAATTCACTATTGCATAGTAAAGGTTGCAGCCGTGCTTTCATCTTGAAGCGCTAGTGCTATTAACACTTGATCCGTTATCTTTTGATCTGCTAGTATTTTGTTTCGATTCGAAATCTAAAGCATACATGTCGAAATCAAAAGTCCACATTGCTAAGCCGAGCGTTCACATTTCTAAACCCAATACGCAGCAGCGTCGCCATACTATTATTGCGCTGCTCAATGAGCAGGGAGAAGTGACAGTAGATGAGCTAGCCCAACGCTTTGCCACCTCCGAAGTGACCATTCGTAAAGATTTAACTGCGCTGGAGAATAACGGCCTCTTGCTGCGCCGCTATGGGGGTGCCGTGCTGGTGCCCAGTGACATGGTCGCCGAGCGCATCAACGAGCCGGTCTCCCAGCAAAAACAAGCTTTGGCCAAAGCTGCCGCCGAGCGTATCCGTGATCATAATCGCATTATTATTGATAGCGGCAGCACTACCGCCGCCTTGTTGGGTGAGCTGGCTAAAAAGCATGGTTTGGTAGTGATGACTAACTCACTGGCGGTAGCCAATGCTTTGCGTGAGTTAGAGCCCGAACCCACTTTATTGATGACCGGCGGCACTTGGGATGCCTCTTCAGAGTCTTTTCAAGGCCAAGTAGCCGAGCAGGTACTGCGTTCTTATGACTTCGACCAGTTGTTTATTGGTGCCGACAGTATCGATCTAGAGCGCGGTACCACCACCTTTAACGAGCTAACTGCATTATCTCGGGTAATGGCTGAGGTAGCGCGGGAAGTGGTGGTGATGGTGGAGTCAGACAAAATTGGCCGCAAAATCCCTAACCTCGAGCTGCCCTGGGAAGCTATTCATACCCTAGTGACCGATAGCGGCATCACAACTGAGCAGCAGCAACAATTAGAGCAAAAGGGAATTAACCTGATTATTGCTCCTAAATCCTAAGGAACTATTTATGTGTGGAATTGTAGGGGCGGTTGCCCAGCGTGATGTAGCGGAAATTTTGGTAGAAGGGCTGCGTCGTCTTGAGTATCGCGGTTACGATTCGGCGGGCGTGGCCATCATTCAAGCCTCTGGCCAATTGGGCCGCTTGCGTGAGCTTGGCAAGGTACAAGCACTGGCCGCTGCACTCGAAGTGCAGCCGCTGGCTGGTGGTACCGGTATTGCCCATACCCGTTGGGCCACTCATGGCGAGCCTTCACAACGTAACGCTCACCCTCATGTATCTGGCGATATCGTAGTGGTGCATAATGGCATCATCGAAAACCATGAACAATTGCGGGCAGAGCTGCAAGAAAAAGGCTATGTCTTTAGCTCCGATACCGATACCGAAGTGATTGCTCACTTAGTACATTATCACCGTCAACAATGCGACTCGTTGCTAGCGGCGCTGCAAACCACGGTAAAAGAACTGCGCGGGGCTTATGGTACCGTGTTGATGGATGTACGTGATCCTTCTCGCTTAGTCGTGGCACGTTCTGGCTCGCCGTTGGTGATTGGACTGGGATTAGGTGAGAACTTTATTGCCTCAGATCAGTTGGCGCTATTGCCGGTGACCCGGCGTTTTCTATTTTTAGAAGAAGGGGATGTGGCTGAAGTCACCCGCCGTGAAATTCATATCTTCGATACCCACGGTAACCCGGTAGTGCGTGACGAGCTGGAGTCTGATGTTACTCACGACGCCGGTGATAAAGGTGAATATCGCCACCATATGCTGAAAGAAATCTACGAGCAGCCCAAGGCCATCACCGATACGCTCGAAGGTCGGATCACCGACACGGCGGTTGTAGTGGAGTCATTTGGTAATGGCGCCCGGGACATCTTCGAAAAGGTCGAGCATATCCAGTTGATTGCCTGTGGCACTTCTTATCATGCAGGCATGGTTGCTCGTTACTGGTTTGAAGCGCTGGCTGGTGTATCTTGCGATATTGAAATTGCTTCTGAGTTTCGTTATCGAAAATCGGTGGTCCGACCCAACAGTCTGCTGATTACTTTATCGCAGAGTGGTGAAACAGCGGATACCTTAGCGGCATTGCGATTGGGCAAAGAGTTAGGCTTTATGAGTAGCCTGGCTATCTGTAATGTGCCGAGCTCATCGTTAGTACGCGAATCTGAGCTTACCTTTATGACACGCGCCGGTGCCGAAATTGGCGTGGCGTCAACTAAGGCGTTTACTACACAGCTGGCGGGGTTGTTGATGTTGGTCATTGCGGTGGGACGTTGTCGCGGCAATATGACTGCGGACACCGAAAGTGAATTGGTCACGGACTTGCGCGCCTTGCCGGGGCACATTGTTGATAGCCTAGCGCTGGCGGATGATATTGAGGTGTTGGCGGAAGATTTTGCCGATAAATATCACAGCTTATTCCTTGGGCGAGGCGAGCAGTATCCGATTGCTATGGAGGGGGCGCTGAAGCTCAAGGAAATCTCTTATATTCATGCCGAAGCTTATGCTGCTGGTGAACTTAAGCACGGCCCGCTGGCGCTGATCGATGCGGATATGCCGATTATTGTAGTGGCACCGAATAACGACTTGCTAGAAAAGCTAAAATCTAATGTAGAAGAAGTGCGGGCGCGGGGCGGACAATTGTATGTGTTTGCTGATGAACAGGCGGGCTTTAAAGGTGATGCCACCATGCGCGTAATGCAGGTCGGCCACGTTAGTGCAGCTATCGCTCCTATCGTGTATACGATACCGCTGCAGTTGCTGTCTTATTATGTGGCATTAATAAAAGGCACCGATGTCGATCAGCCGAGAAATCTAGCCAAATCGGTGACTGTTGAGTAACCAGATAATAACGAGGTAATCTCGTGGGCTAGCGCTTATAGATACGCGTAATAACAGCAAGCCACCTTGGTCTTCATGATCAAGGTGGCTTGCTTGCTTTTGACTGCATCTCAACAGGCCCTAATACCGAGTGATTACTTTTACTCGATAGAGGAGTACGACTGAGAGAGCGATTAGCAACAATACCACGGCGAGTAACAGGTGATAAAAGTAGTTTTTTTGTAATTGATGAAAGGCGGTTTTATCGCTTAACAATAACAATGACAGCTCGCTAGGTTCGCCATTAATAAGCAGCGGTTGGAGACTAAAGTAGTGGCCGTGAACTTGTCCCATTTGCTCTTGAGAGGATAAAGCATGGCTGAAAACCTGAGAGGAAACATCAGTATTCACCAATACAGGGCCAATAGGCTTGCCTCTTAATACCAGTTGTAAATTAGTGTTTTTTATCTCTTCACCTAATAAGCTTAGCAAAGTTAAATTATCATTGAGGATCAGGCCGCCGAATAAACTGCCCGTTATCTGCCCGGAGTTGACCGACAAGATAGGATAACGCTGTATCATTGCTATCAAAGGTGTCGGCGATGGGTCTAATTCTATGTTGGACCACTTGTTATAATAAGGGGTATTCGAGATCAGCGGTTTTAAGCTGTGTTCCAATAAATAAAGCGGAGAGTTCATGTTGGTCCAATACTGATCTTGTCGCGTCAGGATCAGTAAATCTAGGTATTCACCGTAGCTGTTACTCAAGGTGCTTTGTAACAGTTGCTTGGCTGCTTGACGATCATCTTGCAATAGTATGTTGGCCAGCTCATGGTTTTCCACCGTAGTGGATAAAAGATTATCGAGTCCGCTCAGATAACTGTCGAGACGGCTTTGCGAACGATCATTAATCTCCTGCAATTGATAACGGATACTGTCATTGATCATGGTTGAAGTGCTGCGATAGACCAATATCAGCAACATCATCGCCAGCAGCAATAGCAGGGGTAGCAATATGGTTACAGCTAACTTGAGCAAGCGGTTGGGTAGAGAATTATTGCTTGGAGTAGCGGAAAGCATAATCTTTCAGGCGCTCCAATTCTGTGGCGGAAGTATGTTTATCAACCACGGCAAAATCCCCACTGTAAACCAGCGGAATAAAATGTGCTTTGCCTGCTTGATCCAAGCGAATAGCTTCTGCCATGGCCACGCCGTTGTCGTCGTTCATGCGCATCACGGTTAAGTCTAAGTGACCATTAGCTAGAGCATCAAGCTCGGCGCTGCCTCCCCCCCATCCATTGAGAATGATATGTTCTTCCTTGTTCAATTTTTTTAATGCATCCATGGCACCAAGGGCAATGTCCGTGGTGCAAGCATAAATAAGGTTGATATTAGGCTTACTTGCCAGCGTTTGTAATACTGCTTGCTTGGCTTTCTCTCGACTGACATCAGTATAAAAAGCCTGACGCATAATAAAACCAGGTTGCTTTGCGGTTAAGCTAATAAATTCATCCCCTCGAGCCTGGCTAACGTAACCTCGAGTGCCATATAACATCAGATAATTGGCTTGTTTTCCTGTCATCTGGTTAATGGCATCGGTTAATAGACGAGTACCTTCCCTATGGTCAAAGCCCACATAGAAGAAAGGTTGTTTCTTGCCTAAATGCTTCAGCGGCGTGGTAATGTTCATTAGAATAACTTTGGGCCTACCACGAGTCATTATCTTATCGATTAAGACTCTATGGCGCAGGGAGTTTAACGTTAAAATAAGATAATCGGGATCACTATTTAACGCAGCGGCTAATTGCTGTTCCTGCTCTCTATGGGTGGTTGCCGGGTGAGATGAGTAACTGGTTAAGTTAAAAGGTAGGCCAATTTCTTGTAAGCGCAGAATAAAGCTTTGCTTATTACGAACCCAATAGTCAGAAATTTGTATATCGGGCACCAGCATGGCCACCTGAACTGGCTTTTTTGTTGCAAGGGCCCAAGGTTCGGCGGCTTCCCTGACTCGAGTTGCAAAGGACTCGGTTAACAATTGCTGTTTAGGATAGGCGCTAAGGTAGTCTTGAAATGACCAATAGCCGGATTGATCTGCTAGCGCCCATGCTGGCATTAGGGCACATATAAGCAGCCAAATGAGTAATAGCTTCCTTATTAACATGATGATGACCCGGCCGTCAGGTGGTTAAGTTGTATCAATAGAGTCTTTTTTTACCTTCGTATTTATTTTTCCGTAAGTCAGTATTACGATAACACCTTTCTGTTTATAGTTCTTTTTTGCCATCACGAGCAGGGCGCTTAAAAACACCAATTCGGTGTCTTTTAACTAGAGGTATCGTGATATCCTGATCTTAACTGTTCCGGCTTTTGCTTCTCTTTTTATCCTATCTAATTTTTATCGGTGAGCATCACTATGACTGTTTTTGAGAACCTGCTGGTACTGTTGTTGCTAGTAGCGATTAGTTCGTTTTTTTCGGTATCCGAAATAGCGCTGGCTGCCTCACGAAAGATAAAGTTAAGGCTGATGGCCAATGATGGTGATCCCAACGCAGAAAAGGTGCTGTTGCTACAAGAGCAACCGGGTAACTTTTTCACCGTGGTGCAAATTGGTTTGAATGCGGTGGCCATTCTCGGTGGTATTTTGGGTGAAGCGGCCTTCACTCCTTTTCTTACTGATCTGCTGCAATCGTTTTTTGACGGTACTTGGATAGAGAAAACAGCGTTTTTTATGTCATTCTTCGTGGTGACCTCGTTGTTCATTCTGTTTGCCGACCTCATGCCCAAGCGGCTGGCTATGATAGCGCCAGAGCGAATCGCCGTATCAGTGGTGCGGCCCATGGCGTTTTTTATTGTGGTACTCAAGCCATTAGTGTGGTTTTTTAACGGTTTAGCTAATTTATTCTTTCGGCTGTTTAAAGTACCCACGATGCGTAAAGACGAGATCACACCAGAAGACATCATTGCCATGATGGATGCTGGGGCCCAAGCAGGGGTGCTGCAAGAACAAGAACACCACCTGATTGAAAATGTATTCGATATGGAATCGCGTACCGTCACTTCGGCGATGACAGGGCGAGAGTGTCTTATCTACTTTACGTTAATAGAAAGCCAAGAGAGTATTAAAGATAAGATAGCAGAGCACCCTCATGCCAAGTTTCTGGTATGCGAAGATAGCTTAGACAAAGTGGTGGGTTACGTAGACTCGCGAGACATACTCATGCAGGTACTACATCAACAACCGTTAACGCTACAAAAAGAGGGCATTATTCGCACGCCGCTTATTATTCCTGACACCTTATCTATGTATGAGGTGTTAGAGCACTTTAAGAGTGCCGGTGAAGACTTCGCTATCATCATGAATGAGTACGCAATGGTAGTGGGCATTATTACCCTTAAAGATGTGATGAGTATCGTGATGGGGGAGCTGGTGCAGTCTCAGGAAGATCATATAGTGTCGCGTGACGCTAACTCTTGGTTAGTAGAAGGCTCAACTCCGCTAGAAGATGTCATGCGAGTACTAAGCATCAACGATTTTCCGAACGATGAAAACTACGAAACCATTGCCGGCTTTATGATGTATATGTTGCGCAAGATCCCTAAGCGCACCGACTTTGTCTTGCACGCAGGCTATAAGTTTGAAGTAGTAGATATAGACAATTATAAGATAGACCAACTGCTAGTGACCCGAATTGGTGCGATTGAGCCTGTAATTGAAGTGGATTAGTACTAAAAGCAACCATCTTGCTGCAACTTTGTGCAGTTAGTTGAAAGTAGCGTTTATTTAGCAAAAATCCCTTGCGCTAAAACGAGGCTTCCCTATAATGCGCATCCACTGACACGGGGCAAGTCGCTCACGGTCACAAGGGTTTGTAAGAACGGAAATTAAGTTCGAAATAAAAACTTGACGAATACTACGGAGTGCGTAGAATACGCATCCCTGACCTGAGATACGGTCAACGCTCTTTAACAATTTATCAAGCAAACTGTGTGGGCA